>JAYSPU010000081.1:0-1922 GCA_043721935.1 Bacteroidota bacterium
AGTTGGTCAGTTAGTCAGTTGGTTAGTTGTCAGTTGGTTTTAAATGACATTTTTTCTAAAATTGAAAGCAGGTGTATCTTTTTTGGCACTGACTTAAATTAAAGTTGATTAGTTATCGAATTGGTTAATTCCCAACTGACCAACTGACCAACTGATCAACTGCCAACTGACAGTTGTCGTTTTCCTCAAATTTGAATACTTTCGCAGTGTAAACTCTCCCATGAAATATAAACGCGTACTTCTCAAACTAAGTGGTGAAGCCTTGATGGGCGATAAAGATTTTGGAATTGATCATAATCGGCTACGGCAATATGCTGTGGATATCAAGTCGGCTGTTGATGAAGGCGTAGAAGTCGCTGTAGTAATTGGCGGCGGAAATATCTTCAGAGGAGTTGGCAATGATGCCGGAGATGTTATCGATCGAGTACAGGGAGATTATATGGGCATGCTTGCCACAGTCATTAACAGCATGGCATTGCAGTCGGCTCTTGAACAGATAGGAGTAAAGACAAGATTGCAATCTGCAATCAAGATGGAACAGATTTGTGAACCATATATAAAACGCCGTGCAGTACGTCACCTTGAAAAAGGTCGTGTTGTTATTTTTGGTGCAGGTACTGGAAATCCATACTTCACAACGGATACAGCTGCTTCCCTACGTGCAATTGAAATCGGAGCTGATGTGATTCTTAAAGGAACGCGTGTAGATGGTATTTACAATTCAGATCCTGAAAAAAATAAAGACGCAGTAAAATATGAAACAGTAACATTTGACGAAGTGTATGAGAAGGGTTTAAAAGTTATGGACCTGACAGCCTTCACACTTTGCAATGAAAACAAAGTTCCAATCATTGTATTTGACATGAACAAAATCGGAAATCTAATGAAGGTTTTGTACGGAGAATCAGTGGGAACTCTTGTTGAATTTTAAATATTCAGCTACAGTTTTCAGATGAATAAATTAACTTTACAAACAGTCTGTTACAAATTATTGATTTTAAAAACTCAACTTAGTTAATATACGATTATGCTGGATACTAATAAACTTCTAAACGATACGCGTGCAGAAATGCAGAAAGCAATTGACCATTTAGAATTTGAACTCGGACGTATTCGTGCGGGTCGTGCAAATCCTGCAATGTTAGATAGTGTACAAGTAGATTATTACGGAACTTTTACTCCGTTAAATCAGGTGGCAAATGTTTCTACTCCGGATGCCCGGACATTGGCCATTCAGCCATGGGAAAAAGGCATGCTTACGCCTATTGAAAAAGCAATAACCATTGCAAATCTTGGATACAATCCGCAAAATGATGGTACAGTAATTCGCATCAACATTCCACCATTAACAGAGGAGAGAAGAAAAGAATTAGTGAAGAAGACAAAAGCGGAAGTTGAGCATGGAAAAGTTTCTATTCGCACGATTCGACGCGATGCGAATGAGCATTTGAAAAAAGAAGCAAAGTCAATCCCTGAAGATGTTGCAAAAGGAATAGAAGACCAGATTCAGAAAATGACCGATCAGTATATTGTAATGGTTGACAAACATCTTGAATCGAAAGAAAAAGAAATCATGACTGTTTGATGTGTTGAAGATTGATAAGTAAACGTGATGTTGTTTAAATGTTAGTGGTGCATATCAGGATTAATAATTGGCAGTGCTCCATTTCCTTTTTAATTTTTTTACAAATACAACTTATGGAAAACATCAAAGAAATTTACGAAACCTATTCCCGTGTTTTTTCTCTCACGTCAGCCAATAAAATTTTAACAAAATTTCAAGTCGCCATCGTTGATGACGACTCTTTATTTTCGAAAATGTTATCCGATTTTCTGAATGACAAAGGCATTGAAACAAAAGAATTTCAATCAGGTGAAGCGTATTTAAGTCAGATGCCTTTTGAAGGAAATCAGGTGGTGAT
>JAYSPU010000082.1:0-23221 GCA_043721935.1 Bacteroidota bacterium
GTATCCAGTATTTTTTTTATCAAAGGTGCATATGTTCTGGTAGGAGAAAGGACCAGTTTTCCGACCGAAATATTTTCAGTTTGAATTTTTCCCGAAACATCTTTGTAGGATACTTCAATTGTATCCGTTAATTTTTTTGATCCGGAGTAAATAAATTTTTCATCTACGGATTGATCAAATGTTTCCGGGTATTTTTTTCCAGTTTCTTTTGTGAAAACATCGTGACGTGCAGAAGTAAGTCCGTTACTTCCCATTCCGCCGTTGTATTCGGTTTCGTACGATGCTTTTCCCGATGAAGCAAATCCAACAATTACATCGCCCGGTTGGATAGTATGTGTTGAGATAACATCGGAGCGCTTCATGCGAGCTGTTACTGTAGAATCAACAATGATTGTTCTCACGAGATCTCCAACATCAGCAGTTTCGCCACCAGTGGAGTGAATAGAAAGTCCGTTGTTACGTAGTAGCTCCAGTACTTCTTCTGTGCCCTGAATGATAGCGGCAATGACTTCGCCGGGTATGAGTTTTTTATTTCTACCAATCGTTGAGGATAGTAAAATGTTTTCTGTGGCGCCTACACAAAGCAAGTCGTCAGTGTTCATGACGATAGCATCTTGTGCAATTCCTTTCCAGACTGATACGTCGCCTGTTTCTTTCCAGTATGCATATGCAAGTGCTGATTTAGTTCCTGCGCCATCAGCATGCATGACGATGCAATGTTCCGGACTTCCGGTTAAAGTATCTGCAACTATTTTACAAAATGCTTTTGGAAAAAGACCTTTGTCAATAGATCGGATAGCAGCATGCACATCTTCCTTCGATGCGGAAACTCCTCTTGATGTATAGCGATCTTGCATTTTGAATGAATTCAATGTTTGTTACAGGTACTCCCTAAAATAGAAAAAAGCGTCCCTCATCTTACGAGAGAGACGCCTTTCAATTTTTAAAAGGCGCTACTGTGCGACGCGAATACGTTTTCCAGGACGGAAAGTGTCGTCATCCATACCTTTGTTTAATTTTTTAAGATCAGCTGCTTTCATGTTGAGTTTTTTGGCAACATCTGACCAGCTGCTTTCACCTTTACCAAGTATATAGAATTTTTTATCGTATACAGCATAGTCGCCACCTGGTGTGACTTTTAATTCCATGCCATCATAGATTTGCTCACCTTTTAAATCGTTCAGGACTTTAAGATCCTTCACGGTCATGTTATAGGTTTTAGCAATTGATGTGTAAGTGTCATTTTTCTTTACAAGATAGAGTTCACCCGGACCTGTAGTGCTTTTTGTTCCTTCAGAATCTTTCACTTCTACTTTGATAGCATCCTTAACATCTTCAACCGGTTTTGGAGCTGAAGGCGATTCTACAATCGTTGTTGATGGAGTTTCCAGATTGATGTTGTCAATAGCTGTTTGTCCTTTGACATAGTTCGTACGTAATACCTTGAACTCAGTACGCCGATTTAACTGATGCGCTTCTTCTTTAAGCTTGGTGCTTTTTAATTTATCAATGAAAGCTTCGTTTAAAACATCTCCTTTTTTGAAACTGCCAAGGTCTTTGTCCAATGCACGTGGTTGACTTGCTCCATAACCTTTTGCATAAAGTCGTTCTCTTGGAATGCCGGCCTGAATAAGATATTTCACTACTGATTCCGCACGTTTCTGAGAGAGTGTATCATTTGTCATTGGGATTGGACGTGAATCAGTGTGTGAACCGATTTCAATTACAATCGTTGGATTTTCTTTCAATGTTTCTACTAATCCGTCTAATGCTTTTTTCGATTCAGGACGAAGATCCCATTTTGCTAAATCGTAATACACTTCCGGTAATTCAATTGCACGAAGTGTTGAACGTAATGCAAAGTCAAAATCGCCAATGAAGTCTTTAGATATCTCAAGACCTACGGTTGAAACTTCAATGTATTTGTTCAGATAGTTACTCATCGTTGCTGATAGACGATAAGTTGTTTCCGGTTTAAGGTCAAATTTGTAAGCGCCGGTTTTATCAGTCTTATATGGAATACTTGAGCCATCACTACCAAATAATTCAATGTTCGCACCTTCAATGTTTGCACGAGTATCGGCATCAATTACTTTTCCTGATATAGTAAATATCAATGGTGGAAGATACCAGGAGTAAATATCATCGCTTCCTTTTCCGCCTTCGCGATCAGAACTCAGGAAACCACGGTCGCCGGTAAGTTCATCAAGTACGAATGCAAAATCGTCATACGAGGTGTTTGTCGGATACTTCATGTTCTCAGGTTCTGCAAATCCGGAGCCGCTTGCTTTGGCTACGAAAATGTCTAAGCCACCCATTCCAACATGACCTTTGGAAGAAAAGTATAATGAGCCATCAGTGGTAATAAACGGAAACATATCATCAAACTCTGTGTTGATTTTGTTCCCGACATTCACAGGGGTGCCCCATGTTTTTGATTTCTTATCGTATTTTGTCAGCCAGATGTCTTTTCCGCCAAATCCGCCCGGCATATCAGAGACGAAATAAAGTGTTTGCTCATCTGCAGACAAACTTGGCTGGCCAACCGTTGAACTATCAGTGCTTAGAGGAATTAACACGGGCTCGTCCCATGTTTGTCCTTTTCTCTTTGTGAAATAAACAAGACAACCACCTGTTTTTCCTTTTTGTACATCACAACGGGTAAAGAACATATTCGTTCCTTTTGCATCAAGTGCTGCACTACCGTCATTCGCGCCACTGTTAATTGGTTCTAATAATGGTTTTGGGCTAGACCATTTTCCTTTTTTATCTACGGTTGCTTCGAATAAATCCTGAAATTTTTCTCCTGTTCCACCGTCGTTATTTTTTCCCATAGATTCCTGGCGTGCAGAGGTAAAAATAATATGACGATGATCTTTGTTTGAATAACAAGCACCAAAATCTGAATATTTTGTATTGATAGAAGCTACGTTATCGACTTTTGTACGAGTTGGCTTGTCTTTCCACTTTTGTGCTTGCTGGCAAACCTGAACACCTGATTCGCCTCGGGGATCTGAAGAACGAGCTTTGGAGTAGGCAGTGTATTGTACAATTGCCTCGTCATATTTCCCATTCATTTTCATGGCATCTGCTAATCGCAAAATAGCCTCAGGGTCTTTTACCCCGGCTTTAATTGCTTTTGCATACCAGACTTCCTGGTTTTTGTAATCGTTCGTAAGTCGATAGGATTCAGCAACCTTGTAAATGATTTCAGCGCGCTTTACTTTGTTTTTTTCTTTCGTGAATGCTTTTTTGTAAAGAGTCGCTGCATCGTAGTAATCGCCTTTTTCAAAGGCCTGATCTGCCTGAAACGTAGGCCCGCGTTGAGCAAAGAGAAGAGTGGAAGCGAATAAAAAAACAACGGTGAAAAGAAGTCGGTGAGTGATTCTCATTTCAGTTTTTGGGGTTGAGGAAACGTATGGATTTTCTCCACATACTCGCAAAGAAAACAAGAATTTTAATGATAACAAAGTTTAAAAATGAACTAAAAATTCTCAAATATTTGCATTTTAAACCAAATAAGAAGAGTGAAGATCATTGGCCCGCTACTTCAGCCTTGTCTTCACTCTTCTGCACTCATTGGGAAGGTAATTACCGTAACGAAACCAGTTCCCTGTATTTTGCTAAAGGCCACAATTCGTCGTCAACCAACATCTCAAGATGATCCACATGATCACGGATGAGATCTAAATATGGTCGAACTTCGTCGCAATAGGAAATAGCTTTGTCTTTTACCTGATCAATTTTATTTGCCTTTTTTCGTGCGTCAATCATTTTCGTGACCAATTTGCGGATGTTGGAAATGTGGTCGCTTATTGAACGGATCATTTCCAGTTGAGGCTGGTATTGTTCAGCCGGAATTTTTAAGGCCATTAATCCGCCTGCATTTTCGGCTAATCTTGTTTGGTAGTGGATAGCGGCAGGCAGAATATGATTAATCGCCAAATCACCCATTACGCGTGCTTCAATCTGAATTTTTTTAATGTACGTTTCCAGCATGATTTCATGTCTGGCTTCCAGCTCACGATGATTGAAAATATTGAGATCTTCAAATAACTGAATGGATTCTTTGCTGACAAATGCATCGAGTGCCAATGGTGTTGTCTGAATGTTTGACAAGCCACGTTTCTTTGCGTCTTTCACCCATTCTTCGCTGTAACCGTTTCCTTCAAAAAGAATTTTCTTTGACTCAAGGATGTATTGGCGGAGTATTTTTAAAATGGCTTCGTCTTTTTTAACTCCACTATCGATCAAGGTGTCAACTTGCTTCTTAAAATCTATGAGTTGATTGGCGACCATCGTATTCAGAACCATCATGGGATTGGAGCAATTTGCCGAAGAACCAACTGCACGGAATTCAAATTTATTTCCTGTAAAGGCAAATGGCGATGTTCGGTTACGATCGGTATTGTCGAGTAAAATTTCCGGAATCTTCCCAATGTTCAGCTTAAGTGCTGTCTTTTCATCGGGCGACATTTTCTTAGACTCGTTTACCATCTGAACAATTTCATCCAGAACATGTGTGAGTTGTCGGCCCAGGAAAATGGACATTATTGCAGGCGGAGCTTCATTTGCTCCTAAGCGATGATCGTTGCTGGCAGAGGCAATACTGGCACGAAGTAAATCAGCATGCTGATGAACAGCCATGATTGTATTAACGAAAAATGTCAGGAACATAAGATTACTTTTCGGTGTTGTGCCGGGAGAAAGCAAATTTTTACCTGTGTTGGTGCCTAAACTCCAGTTGTTATGCTTTCCACTTCCATTGATTCCTGCATATGGTTTTTCATGCAGCAAAACTTTAAAATGATGTCGTCGTGCTACTTTATCCATAATGTCCATCAGCAATGCATTGTGATCGACGGCAAGATTTATTTCTTCAAACACCGGCGCACATTCAAACTGACTTGGTGCAACTTCATTGTGTCTTGTCTTTAATGGAATGCCAAGTTTGTATGCCTCTGTTTCAAAGTCGACCATGAAGGTGTAAACTCGCTCTGGTATTGATCCGAAATAATGATCTTCTAATTGTTGTCCTTTTGCAGGAGAATGACCGAACAGCGTCCGACCGGTAATTTGCAAATCAGGTCGGGAATTCAACATGGCAGTATCAACCAGAAAATATTCCTGTTCTACTCCTAAGGTTGCAAACACTTTGGTAATGTCTTTATCGAAATACTGACATACATCCACAGCCGCTTTGTCCAGCGCATGTAATGCTTTTAAGAGTGGTGCTTTGTAGTCAAGTGTTTCTCCTGTATAGGAAACAAAAATCGTGGGAATGCAAAGTGTTTTACCGCTTGCGCTTTCCATAATGAATGCCGGGGAACTTGGATCCCATGCCGTATATCCGCGTGCTTCAAATGTATTTCGAATTCCTCCGCTGGGGAAACTCGATGCATCAGGCTCTTGCTGAACCAATGCATTTCCTGAAAAATGCTCAACCGGATCACCGTCGTGAATTTCAAAAAAGGAATCGTGCTTCTCGGCAGTTAATCCTGTCAATGGCTGAAACCAGTGAGTATAATGAGTGGCTCCTTTTGAAGAAGCCCAGTCTTTCATTCCGAGAGCAACCTGATCGGCCATCTTTCTATCGATGGGAGCTCCATGCTCAATGGCTGCCATTACCGCTTTATAGGCATCGCGTTGCAAAAAATGCTGCATTGCTTCTTTGCTAAAAACATTCATTCCAAAATATTCTGAAATCTTCGCTTCAGGCGTACTTAGTTTAACGGCCTGACGGTTTTGGGATATTTCCAGGGCACGAAATCTTAAGGTTGACATAAATTGTGTGGGATTTATTTTTTTTTCGAATGTACATCAAAAAATAGGGGGGTGTCAAGTAAAAAGTGATGTTTTTTTTAACAGGTGATGTTATTTAATGGGGGTTCGTTTCGTAAAAGTGTAAAAATTTTATTGAAATGATAAAAAGTAGAAATTCAGTAGTTGAAAAAAAGCCGGATAATGGATTTAAAAAAGAGGCGATATCAAAAGATTAAGATTGAACTGAAAAAATTCTTATCCATTTTTAAGCATATTTCGCCCCGGGGATGAAAGTAGCCTGATTGGAAAATCAAACTATTTTTCCCGGATTACGAATTTACTAAATCTCATACTTGTCGTGAATCGCTCGCCTTGAGGCTTTCGCCATGCAATTTATCCCCTGATTTGTTCCCCTTTGCATGACCGCCCAATTCAGGGCAATTTTATTAAATGATCAAATAACCCAATTTTGAAAAATTAATACAATCCGTATTTGATAGTTAATTTATGATGGATCTTATCTTAAACAAAATCATTACCGGTTTATAAGTCGACTTATAAAGATTGATCAAAATCTCACTTCTACTTATTTCTTTTTCAGCTTAATTGTTTAAACCATAGAACTTATTCTGATAAATTCATCCAATATTTTAACTACATAACTTTTTAAAATCGTTTATGGAAAAGGCTTTCAAAGTGTTTAAAAAAGAAAGAGGCTGTCAAAATGTACTTTTAGACAGCCTCTTTAATAAATAGATTTTAGTGAAATCAGGCAGTTCCTAATCGTCGAAGGAATTTGATATGACTGAGAACAGCATGGAAGAAAGTTGGTTGTTCCAGGTATTCGAGTCCGTGTTTTTCACAGATTTCTTTTACTATCGGACTCAGATTCGGATAATGAATATGAGAGATCTTTGGAAACAAATGATGTTCAACTTGCTGATTGAGTCCTCCGGTAAGAAACGATAACAACTTACTACGGGATCCGAAGTTTGCAGTTGTTTGTACCTGGTGAACAGCCCAGTCGCTTTCAATTTCAAATGCTTTTTCTTCTTCAACAAATGTTGTTTGTTCTGTAGCATGAGCTAATTGGAAAACGATTGAGGTAATGAATCCGGTTGTAAACAACCAGGTTAAATAACCTACAAGCCAATGCGTCCAAGGCATGAATTGAAGTGGAAGAACTACAAAGGTTATTACATAAATAACCTTGGTAACCCAGAAGCCTATGTGAGCACGCACACTGAATTTAATATTAGACTTAGCAGCTATTTCTTTTTTAAAATACTTACTGAAGTCAAGCAAGAAAACCCAGCCTGCATACATCCAACCGTACAGAAACACCCAGTAGATGTGCTGGTAGCGGTGAATTTTCAACTTACGTTGCGACTTACACATACGGATAAACGGTTCAGTCATGATATCATCATCGTGTCCGTCAATATTCGTAAAGGTGTGGTGAATCATATTGTGCTTGATGTTCCACAAGAATGAACTTGCTCCAAGCATATTCAATGTCCAGCTGGCAACTGTGTTCACCGTTTTATTTGGTGAAAAAGTGCCGTGAGATCCATCGTGCATAATATTAAAACCAATACCTGCTGTCAGCAATCCGAATACAACCGTTAACGGAATTGCAATTGCAGCCATCGGAGTAAAAAATACTAATACAGCGTAGGTAGCAAGAAACGTAATTAAGTAGATGGCAGATTTAATGTAAATCATTTTGTTTCCATGCTGCGCAAGATTGCGTTGCTTGAAATACTCATCCACTTTTGATTTCAGATCTGAATAAAAGGCAGATCCGTTTCCTTTAAATTTAATTGTAGCCATTAAATGCAATTTGATTAATTGTCAATATCGGAATAAAAGAGCAATGATCGCAGTCTCTTTTTACTTTAATATCCACAACGAATGGTTAATCCGTTTGTTTTGATTAATAACGGTCTTTATATTTTTTCTTCGGAGCGCCGGTTGAACGACTTTCGCCCCAACCTTTTGATTTACTTCCTAAAGAACCGGAAGAGGATGCTTTACTCGATGAATAAGATGATTTTCCTCTTGGAGAAAATCCTTCTTTGCGGGAAGAAGGTTTACTTCTACCTGCAGGCTCTTTACCACCTGAAGATTCAACTCTAACTTTGCGACCCTGAAATACTTCACCGTTGAAATTTTCCATTGCACCGGCCAATGCTCCTTCCGGAACATCGATGAAAGAATATACACCTTTTACGTCTACCCTGCCAATATCTTTAACACTTAAGTTTGTTACAGAAGCCACATAGTCACGCATACTTTTTTCAGTCATTCCATCCATTGAACCAAGGTTGATAAATAGACGAGGACTAGAACTGCGATAAGCTGTACTTCCTTTTCCCTGATGTGCAAGGTCAACATTCAGATCCGGAGCATTGCGATAAGCATCCAGAAAACGATTGAATTCAGTGCTGACCATTCGTTTGATTAATTCTTCGCGCGACAAATCTGCAAGTTCTTCCATTACTGCCGGCAGGTATGCATCGATTCCTTTTTCATTCACTTTTACATGATGAATTTTTTTAACCAGGTGCATCAGTTGTTGTTCACAAATAGATACAGCGTCAGGAATGCGGGCTAGATGAACTTTCGTGCCTATTTTTTTCTCGATAAATCTTATTTTTTCTATCTCCCGAACATTGACAAGGATGAAAGATGATCCGGATTTTCCTGCACGTGCAGTTCGTCCGCTTCTATGCGTATAATTTTCAGGTTCATCCGGTAAGTTGTAGTGGATAACGTGAGTGATATCACTCACATCAATTCCTCTTGCTGCAACATCCGTTGCAACTAAAACATCCAGATGATGGTTTCTGTAACGACTCATGACTTTGTCACGGGCGATTTGTGTCAGATCACCATGAAGTGAATCAGCATTGTAACCGTCCTTGATCAGATTTTCTGCAATTCGCTGAGTGTCTAATCGTGTGCGGCAAAATATAATTCCGAAAACATTTGGCAAGGAGTCAAGTAAACGACGGAGTCCCTGATAACGGTCTCTTTCGTGAATTACAAAATAAAAGTGTTCGATATTTCCGGCACTTTCATTTTTTTTACCAATGACCAGTTCCTGCGGATTTTTCATGTAGTTACTGGCAATAGCCCGTACTTCCTGAGGCATCGTTGCAGAAAACAACCAGACACGGCGTTCTTCAGGCAAATGACTGAGAATTTCATCGATGTCCTCCTGAAAGCCCATGTTGAGCATTTCATCAGCCTCGTCTAAAATAAGGTGACGGATTCGATTCATTTTAATGGCTCCGCGACCTATTAAGTCGAGTAAGCGTCCGGGTGTTGCAACTACGATTTGAGTACCGCGTTCGATCTGTTTGATCTGTGCGACGATGTTAGCTCCACCATAGACTGCTGTAATATTAGCGCTTTGGATAAACTTGCTGTAGTTTACCAAATCATTGGTAATCTGAACGCAAAGTTCACGTGTTGGCGCCAGGATTAAAGCCTGAGGATAACGAAGTTTAAAATCAACTAGTTGAAGCAGCGGAAGACCAAAAGCGGCAGTTTTGCCGGTACCGGTTTGCGCAAGACCTACGAAATCGCGGTCGTTGCTTAGTAATAAAGGAATGGCTTGTTGCTGAATGGCTGTAGGTGTTTCATAACCCAGCACTTTAATGGCTTTCAACAAATCTTCGCCAACTCCCAGTTCTGGGAAAGAAGACATTGTATATATTAAGAATTAGCCGCGAAGGTAAGAAAATAAAGCAATGAGTAGCAGTTTATTATACAAGCGATTGAAAGTAAGAGGATTGAACGTTGAATTGTGAGTATTCAATCGTCAATATTAATGAGCTTGGTAAAAAAGCTCTTCTTACTTACTTAAATACATCACTTCCTTTACTGCTTGTATTACCCGTTCCGGATTTGGCAGATATGCTTCAATCAATGTGGGAGCATATGGAAGCGGAACGTCGCGGCCCATAACTCGTAAAATCGGGGCATCCAGATAATCAAATGCTTCTTTTTGAACTTTAAAAGTAACCTCTGTAGCAATTGCTGCTAATGGCCATGATTCTTCAACGATGACAAGACGATTGGTTTTTTTTACAGAATTAATCACTGTTGCATAATCAATAGGACGAACAGTACGCAAGTCAATTACCTCAGCATTAATGTTTTCCTTTGCTAATTCTTCAGCTGCTTTCAAAGCAACTTTCATGATTTTACCAAATGAAACAATCGTTACATCTGTTCCTGGACGTTTAATATCAGCAACACCAATCGGAATCAGGTATTCTCCTTCCGGAACCATTCCTTTGTCGCCATACATCTGCTCACTTTCCATAAAGATGACAGGATCTTCATCGCGAATAGCCGATTTTAATAAACCTTTTGCATCAGCAGGATTAGAAGGAACAATTACTTTTAATCCGGGACAGTTTGCATACCAACTTTCAAATGCTTGTGAATGTTGTGAAGATAACATGCCGGCGGAACCTGTCGGACCACGAAAAACGATAGGCACTCTGAATTGTCCGCCGCTCATACTCATCATTTTAGCAGCAGAATTGATGACCTGATCTATTGCAACCAGTGAAAAGTTAAAGGTCATGAATTCGATGACAGGTCGTAATCCATTCATTGCAGCACCAACACCAATTCCGGCAAATCCTAATTCTGCAATCGGAGTGTCAATCACTCTTTTTTCGCCAAACTCTTCCAACATTCCTTGACTGACTTTGTATGCTCCATTATATAGGGCAACTTCTTCACCCATCAGGAAAACCCGCTCATCGCGTCGCATTTCTTCGTTTAATGCTTCTCTCAGAGCTTCGCGGAATTGTAATTCTTTCATAAGGTATAATCGTTATCGTAAAACCGGGTGGCAAATGTAGGAATTCCCCGCTATTCCTTCCATTCTAAAAAGGAATCTTCCGGGTGCACTTTTCAGGTTTGTTTATAATCAATCTTCTAACTCGTCCAGCAATCCCATCAGTTCAGCAAGTGTGTGTTTATTGTTTAGTTTTTTTGCCAGTACAATTCCTTGTTGAAGCAGACTGGTAGCTGTTTCGCGTTGATTGAGATGGAGACTTTCTTTTGCAACAATATAATAAGCCGGTAAATAATCAGGGTGCTTTTCAAGCAGTGCGTGTAATTCATTACATGCCTGTTCATGCTGATCCATTGCAATCATTTCCAACGCCAAGGCATATTTTAAAAATGGATCATCCGGATCTTCTTCCAGGAATTTTCTTAATTCTTCCAGTCTTTTTCCTGTCATAATTACTGTTAATAATCGATCATTATTTGTTTATCTTCGCGCCTCCAAAACAGGATCAAAACTAACAAAACATTAATGGTTTCCTTGCGTTAGAAGACCTGTTCAATAAAAAAGAAAATGAAGATACTGGTTTGTATATCCAGCGTGCCCGACACCACTGCTAAAATCAATTTTACTCCGGATAATAAATCCTTTGTTTCTGCAGGTGTCACTTATATTCTGAATCCTTACGATGAAATTGCTCTTTCAAAAGCAGTTGATCTTTCAGCCGATGGCAGTACTGTTACCGTCATCAGTGTTGGAGATGTATCTGTTGAGCCTGTCATTCGGAAAGCACTGGCAATAGGTGCTCAAGATGCTGTTCGTGTCAACTCACTTCCTCGTGATGCATTTTTTGTTGCTACTCAAATAGCGGCGTACTGCAAAAGTAATCCGGTTGATTTAATACTGTGTGGTCGAGAGTCAAGTGATCATAATGGATCAAGTGTTCCTGTCATGGTTGCTGAAATGTTAGACATTCCTTGTATTTTATTTGCAAAAAGTTTGACTATTGACGGATCAACAGCAACTCTTGAATCAGAAATTGAAGGCGGAAAAGAAGTTCTAGTTGCTCCATTGCCAATTGTAGCCGGTGCAAGTGAAGGAATGGCTGAATGGAAAATCCCCAATATGCGTGGAATCATGTCGGCACGTACCAAGCCGCTTCTGGTTATTGATGCTGTTGCTGCTGTAGAACGTGTACGAGTTCTTTCTTATGATAAACCGGCGTCACGTAGTGCAGTTAAATTAATTAATACGGATGATGCTTCGCATTTGTTTGAAATAATCCGCGAAGAAAAAAAAATAATCTAATCCTCTAAAACCAATACTGAATGTCTGTTCTGGTTTACATAGAAAATGTAGAAGGCAATTTTAAAAAATCCGCTTTCGAAATTATCAGTTATGGTGCAGCTATCGCCTCATCGTTAAAGCTACCATTGATTGCTTTGTCCATTGGTAAAGTGAACGATAGTGAATTGTCAAAAGCAGCTCGCTTCGGTGCATCTAAAATTTTAAATGCAAATCATGATTCGTTGACTCAGTCGAATCCTCAATGCTATGCTACCATAGTTGCTGAAGCTGCAAAGGTTGAAGGCGCAAAGGTAGTTGTGATGACGGCAAGTTTTAGTGGAAAAATTATAGCTCCTCGTGTTTCGATTAAGTTGAATGCAGGTCTGGCTGAAAATGCAATCGATCTTCCAAAAATGGATGGAAGTTTCATTGTAAAAAAAGGTGCCTATTCAGGAAAGGCATTCGCTTTTGTTGAAATGATATCAGAGGTAAAGGTCATCAGTATGATGCCGAATTCATATAAAGTGGTTGAGCAGGAAGTTGCTCCTTCCATTTCTGTTTTCAATGCAGAACCTTCTGCAAAAGATAAGGTGATAACCATTAAAGAAACTCTTCGTTCAACTGACAAAGTTTCACTTCCGGATGCAGAATTAGTGGTCTCTGCCGGCAGAGGAATGAAAGGTCCGGAAAACTGGGGAATGATTGAAGAATTAGCGAATGTATTAGGTGCTGCAACGGCTTGCAGCAAACCGGTGTCGGATGCAGGTTGGCGTCCACATTCTGAACATGTCGGTCAGACCGGTATTGCCATTAGCCCAAATCTGTATATTGCAATTGGAATCAGCGGTGCTATTCAGCATTTAGCCGGTGTGAGTTCTTCTAAAGTAATTGTGGTCATCAATAAAGATCCGGAAGCGCCATTTTTTAAAGCCGCCGACTATGGTATTGTCGGGGATGCATTTGAAGTGGTTCCAAAACTGATCGAAGGTGCCAAAGCATTTAAAGCAAGTCAAAATTAATTGACAACAACTCATTTTTTTTAACTTCGGTAGAGACAAAGTAACCGCCTTGCGGTTCGGAATATGAAAAAAATAAAACTGGAAATTATAGGTCTGTCTTACAGTCAAACTCAATCGGGTGCATATGCACTTGTTTTGGGAGAAGATAAAGGCAAGCGTCGTTTACCGATTATCATTGGTGCATTCGAAGCGCAGGCAATTGCGATTGAACTGGAGAACATGACACCAACACGTCCACTCACGCACGATTTGTTTAAGTCACTGGCGCTATCATTTGATATTGAAGTGGAAGAGATCATTATCTTTAATCTGGTCGATGGTGTTTTCTACGCAAAGCTTGTTTGTAATAGTGGAGGCAAAAAAATGGATATAGACGCTCGTACGAGTGATGCAATTGCAATTGCTGTTCGTTTCGGGTGCCCGATTTATACGTACGAATTTATCCTCAGTACTGCCGGTATTGTTATGGAAGACAATGCTTCAATTGAAAGCATTGAAGAGCATGTTGAGAAACCGGTTTCTGCAACCAAGCTTTCAGAAACGGAATTGAGTACAGCTTCTACAGATGATTTAAAAGATTTGCTTAAAAAAGCAATTGACGAAGAAGCATACGAACGTGCAGGTCGCATTCGTGATGAATTGAATAAAAGAAAAACAAGCTAATTTATTTTTCAACCTCACTATAAAAGGCTTATTCAAAAGGCCTTTTTTTTTGCATCTATAGCAATGACAAAAACGGAAAAACAAAAAGAGAAAAATGAGTTCATGAAACTGGCAATTGATCACATCATGCAGCGGATTGGAACAGCCCGCCATGCAATGGAGAATGCTCAGGCTGCAGCGAATGAAGAAGATAAAAGTTCTGTCGGTGATAAGTATGAAACTTCTCGTGCAATGGGTCAGATCGACAGTGAGATGAATGCCCGTCAACTCGAAGAAGCTCGTCGCGAATTAGCGTTGTTACAGAAAATAGATATTAAACCGGTTGCTGAATCCATTTCAGATGGCGCAGTCATTGTCACTGAAAACCAAACGTTTTTTATTAGTACGGGGATTGGAATCCTGCAGTATAAAAAGAAACCTGTTGTTTTTATTTCACTTTCTTCACCTCTGGGAAAAGCATTTGCAAATCATCGTGCCGGTGAAAGCATTACATTTAATGCTAAAGAATACAGAATTAAAGAAGTGTATTAATCAATCTGAAATTTTGACAAAGAAAAGCAGCCACGAACAATGGCTGCTTTTCTTTGTCAAAATGTTTTAATGAGATACAGTAACTGCTTCCGGTTTGTGTTTGTATTTGAATACGAAAGGAAAAATTAATCCCAGCACCAATGCATATGCGGCGAATGAAATCCAGATGTTATGCCAGTTACTTACTCCGTCGTGAGTATAATAATCTACTACGAGTCCACTGCAATATCCGCCAATCATTGCTCCCAAACCATTTGTCATGAACATGAACAAGCCTTGTGCGCTGGCTCGCATTGTTTTCGGTACTTCTTTTTCTACATAGAGTGATCCGGAGATATTGAAAAAGTCAAAGGCCATTCCGTAAATAATCATGGATAAAACCAGCAGTGGAAGTCCGGTACCCGGATTTCCGATTCCAAATAATCCGAACCTGAATACCCAGGCAAAAATACTGATCAGCATTACCTTTTTAATTCCTAATTTTTTAAGGAAGAAGGGGATTGTGAGAATAAATAACGTTTCTGAAATTTGTGAAATGGATAGTAGTAAAATCGGATGTCGTACGCCGAAAGAATCCGGATAGGTGCTTTTGAAACTATCCAGAAAAGCTCCTCCAAATGCATTTGTAATTTGTAATGCTGCACCAAGTGCCATAGAGAAAAGGAAAAAGATGGTCATCTTTCTTTGTTTGAGTAATACAAATGCATCCAGTCCTAGTTTATTTACCCACGATGTGCCTGTATTAGAACGTATCGGTTTGCAGGCAGGGATAGTGAATGAATACAATCCTAAACATAAAGACGAAACTGAACTGAATACTAGTTGTGTTCCTGTTGATTTCCATTCAAATAAATCCACGGTCCACATAGCGACGATAAAACCGATAGTTCCCCAAACACGAATTGGAGGAAAGTCTTTTATGATATCATATTTTTTATCTTCTAACACAATGTAGGAGACGGTATTGTTAAGTGCAATGGTCGGCATGTACAAAAATGAATTGAACAACATGACAATGAAAAACATATTTGGATCGGTAACAGTAGATGCCCAGTACAACATGACTGCTCCGCCTAAATGTAACAGACCCAGCAACCGTTCTGCATTCAACCACTTATCGGCGATGATGCCAACGATAGGAGGCATGATGATAGAAGCAATGCCGAGTGTGGAAAATACTTTTCCGATTTGCTCTCCTGTAAAATGCAAGGTGCCGAACAAATAGCCACCGATGGAAATTAACCAGGAACCCCAGACGAAAAACTGGAGAAAGTTGAGTATGGTCAATCGTAATTTGATGCTCATGCCGGAATATTTAGTGTTCGAAAGATAGTTTAATTGTCTAATAAACATCAAATACTTTAATTTTTCAAATGAAGGTTCCTTTCGTTGATATTTTGGTCAGGATGCTAATAACTTCCTGAATCGGGTGCGAAAAAAATCGGTTAACTTTGTAGTTCCAAATTCAACTGTTATATGAAACAATATCACGACCTGCTTCGGTGTATTATGGAAACCGGTGTTGACAAAAATGATCGTACCGGAACCGGAACCAGAAGTGTATTTGGCTATCAGATGAGATTTGATCTGGCAGATGGTTTTCCTTTACTGACTACAAAAAAATTACATACGCGTTCTATTTTTCATGAACTTTTATGGTTTATCAAAGGGGAAACAAACATTAAATATCTTAAAGATAACGGTGTTTCTATTTGGGATGAATGGGCCGATGAAAACGGAAACCTGGGTCCTGTTTATGGATCTCAATGGCGTGCATGGCAAACTACAGACGGACGTAAAGTGGATCAGTTGAGTAATGTGATTGAACAAATCAAAAAAAATCCGGACTCGCGTCGTTTAATTGTCAGTGCGTGGAATGTAGGAGAAGTTGATCAAATGAAATTGCCTCCTTGTCATGCTTTGTTTCAATTCTATGTTTCAAATGGCACGTTGAGTTGTCAACTGTATCAGCGAAGTGCTGATGTGTTTTTGGGTGTTCCGTTTAACATTGCTTCCTATGCAGCATTGCTGATGATGGTAGCTCAAGTCTGTAATTTAAAACCCGGTGCATTTGTTCATACACTTGGTGATGCACACATTTATAAAAATCATTTCGATCAGGTTGAATTGCAATTGAGTCGTGATATTCTCACTCTTCCTAAGCTTGAGTTGAATCCGGCTGTCAATTCTATTTTCGATTTTACATTTGACGATATGAAGGTCATCGATTATAATCCGCATCCAGGAATTAAAGCGCCAATTGCAGTTTAATTTTCTTCCCCTATGTTAAGTATTGTAGTAGCGCTTACTGAAAATAATCTGATCGGCAATGGTAATACCTTGCCGTGGAGAATGTCTGACGATTTAAAACGTGTGAAAGCACTGACCATGGGACATCATCTGATCATGGGCCGAAAGACCTATGAAAGTATTGGTCGTCCATTGCCGGGGAGAACAACGGTTATTATCACTCGTCAACCGGATTATAAAGCAGAAGGTTGTCTCGTTGCTCAAAATCTGCAGGAAGCTATTCGCAAAGCTTCCGCTGATCCGGAAGCTTTTATTTTTGGCGGAGGTGAAATTTTTAAAGAAGCATTGCCTTTTACCGATCGCATTTATTGCACCCGACTTCATGTTTCGATGAAAGGAGATACATTCTTCCCCGAATTAAATATAAATGAATGGACAGTCGTAGAAGAGAAAAATTTCCCTGCCGATGAGAAGAATCAATTTTCATGTATTGTCAGCGTTTTGGAAAGAATAAAATAAAAGAAGTCAGGCGCGCATTTTTAATAAAAAAAACAATCAAAAAAAAAGCTGTCGATCCGACAGCTTTTTTTTGTACTACTATTTTAAAATTATTTTTTACAACAATCTTTTGTTTTTGATTCGCTACACTTTATACCTTTTGCTTCACATGCTTTCATGCAAGAGTCAGAACATGCAGCCATTCCTTTGCAACCGGACATGTTAGCCATCATGCTCGAGCCTGCTTTCAGGCAAGCATCTTTAGAAACGGTACACATTCCATTAGCAGAAGAAATACATGCGCTTTTATTTATTCTTCCACTTGCTATCCAATCTGAACAAACAGCTGAATCGATAAGGCAATTTCCTGCAGCATCCATTGAACAATTTATTCCCTGCATGTTTGCTTTCAAGCAGGCATCTTTAGAAACAGTACACATTCCATTGGAAGAAGAAATACAAGCACTCTTGTCCATCTTTCCACTTGCAATCCACTCTGCACAAACTGCTGAATCGATAACGCAGTTTCCTGCAGCATCCATTGTACAATTCATTCCTTTCATATCTCCGCAAGAAGCAGATTTAGCTGAACAGCAATCCATTTTAGCACCCATCATAGATTCACCTGATGTTCCAAAATTCAATGCGATTAATGGAGCGATGGTTAAGCCAATCAGTGAAGTTAATTTGATAAGGATGTTCATTGAAGGACCTGATGTATCTTTAAACGGATCACCAACAGTATCACCAACCACGGCCGCTTTATGTGGTTCTGATTTTTTGTAATACATAACACCGTCTATATCTACACCTTTTTCAAACGACTTCTTTGCATTGTCCCATGCGCCACCTGCATTATTCTGGAAGATAGCCCACATTACACCTGAAACAGTAACACCTGCCATGTAAGCTCCTAATGCTTCCGGTCCCATGACAAGTCCGATAATGATAGGAGAAACGATTGTGATGACACCGGGAAGAACCATTTCACGCAAAGCTGCTTTAGTTGAAATTTCAACACAACGACCGTAATCAGGTTTTCCTGTTCCTTCCATGATTCCCGGAATCTCGCGGAACTGACGACGTACTTCATTTACCATTTGCATGGCAGCTTTACCGACAGAGTTCATCGCTAATGCTGAGAATACAACCGGAACCATTCCGCCAATAAATAAGGCAGCTAATACTTTTGCATCAAAAATATTGATACCGTTAATGCCTGTTAGTTTTACGTAAGCAGCAAATAATGCAAGCGCCGTTAAAGCTGCAGATGCAATTGCAAATCCTTTTCCGATAGCAGCTGTTGTATTTCCTACCGAGTCTAATATATCTGTTTTCTCACGAACATCAGCCGGTAATTCACTCATCTCGGCAATACCACCTGCATTGTCTGCAATAGGTCCAAATGCATCAATGGCTAATTGCATAGCAGTTGTTGCCATCATCGCTGATGCGGCAATACCAACACCGTAGAAACCTGCTAATGAATATGCACCCCAGATCGCTCCTGCAAATAATAATACCGGCGTTGCAGTTGACATCATTCCGGTTCCTAACCCGGCGATAATATTCGTTGCTGCACCTGTACCTGATTTTTGTACAATTGACATTACCGGTCTTTTGCCAAGTCCGGTATAAAATTCAGTGATATAAGAAATCGCTGCACCCACAAACATTCCAATTACAACAGCCCAGAACACATTCATGGATGAAGTTGTCAGCATACTGAATTCTCCTGCATGAAAAACACTCATCATGATGGTTTCAGGAAGCATTGTTTTAATCAAAAAGAAAGAAGCGCCTAAAGCAATAAATATAGAAACCCAGTTTCCTCTGTTAAGTGCTTTCTGAACGGAGTTTGTATTCGCTAATGCTGTGTCTTTAATATTCACTAAAAATGAACCGAAGATTGATGCGATGATTCCTACACCTGCAATAGTAAGTGGAAGTAAAATCGGACCGATTCCTCCAAATGCATCTGTAATACCACCCATATCACGGATAATATAATTACCCAATACCATAGAAGCCAAAACGGTTGCAACATATGAACCGAAAAGGTCAGCGCCCATACCTGCTACGTCTCCAACGTTGTCTCCAACGTTATCTGCAATGGTTGCAGGATTACGAGGATCATCTTCAGGGATGCCTGCTTCAACTTTTCCTACAAGGTCAGCACCTACGTCAGCTGCTTTTGTATAGATACCTCCGCCAACACGTGCAAACAAGGCAATGGATTCCGCACCAACAGAAAAACCTGCTAACACTTCCAGTACACGTGTCATGTCTTCGTATCCGGTCATTTCTCCATTCATGAAGAATTTGTATAAGAATATAAAGAGAAGAGATAAACCTAATACGGCTAATCCTGCTACACCCATTCCCATAACAAGTCCGCCGGAGAAAGAAACACGTAATGCTTTTGCTAAAGAAGTACGAGCTGCTTGTGTTGTTCTGACATTCGCTTTTGTTGCAATGCGCATTCCCATGAATCCGGCAAGTGCACTGAAAAAGCAACCGCAAACAAATGCGACTACAATTAATATATGCGATGTTGCGACTACCTGTGATAAAATAGCAAGACCTGTTCCTGCAATTACCATGTAGATAGCCAGAATCCGATATTCAGATTTTAGAAAGGCCATTGCGCCTTCGGCAATAGCAGTTGCAATTCCTTGCATTTTAGAATCACCGGCATCCTGACGTGTTACCCAATTGGCTTTGATATACATAAAGACCAGTCCGATGACACCGAAAACAGGTATGAAATAGATAAATTTTTCCATTTAAACAGCTTTTTTTTAAGGGCTGCAAAGGTAAACGAATACTGTAAATTTGCAAATGTAATCCCTGCCGACCTTTTTGGAAGTGTAGCAAATCATTCAGCTAACATTTTTTAAATGCTCTGCTTCCCTGTAATAGAAAGGCTTACAGATGGTCTGACGCAATTCTGAAGAATCGTTAATCCTTCATAACCTGTTAATTGTCGACTTGAATCCGTATCTTCGCGCGCATTCAAAAAAGGAAAGTAACAATTACATGGAAATCAGAAACATAGCAATTATCGCTCACGTTGACCACGGTAAAACAACGTTAGTCGACAAAATTCTTCATCAAGCGAAGTTATTCAGGGACAATCAACATACAGAGGACTTGATCCTTGATAACAATGAATTAGAAAGAGAGCGTGGAATTACAATCGTTGCAAAAAATGTTTCGATTCGGTATAAAGATGTAAAAATCAACATCATTGATACTCCCGGTCACGCCGATTTTGGCGGTGAAGTGGAACGTGTATTAACAATGGCTGATGGAGTATTACTTCTTGTAGATGCTTTTGAAGGTGCAATGCCTCAAACCCGTTTTGTAACTCAAAAGGCACTTGCATTAGGATTAAAACCTATAGTCGTCATTAATAAGGTTGATAAAGAAAATTGTCGCCCCGACGAAGTACACGAACAAATTTTTGATTTGTTTTTCAATTTAGGTGCTACAGAAGATCAGTTGAACTTCCCAACATTGTATGGTTCTTCCAAGCAAGGCTGGATGACTACCGATTGGCAAAAGCCAACCGATAATATTACCGCTCTTTTAGATGCAATTCTGGAATTTATTCCACCGGCACCTAAACGTGAAGGAACACCACAAATGTTAATCACGTCGCTTGACTATTCAAGTTTTGTTGGTCGTATTGCCATTGGTCGTGTTACTCGCGGAACAATTCGTGAAAGTATGCCTGTATCACTGGTAAAACGCGACGGAACAATTGTTCGTTCACGTGTAAAAGAGATTCACAGTTTCGAAGGATTAGGACGAAGCAAAAAAGATGAGGTTGCTGCGGGTGATATTTGTGCAATTGTAGGATTAGAAAACTTCGATATCGGTGACACTGTTGCTGATTTTGAATCGCCGGAAGCATTGCCAACAATTGCTGTTGACGAGCCGACTATGAGTATGCTTTTCACGATCAACAATTCACCTTTCTTCGGTAAAGAAGGAAAGTTCGTTACATCACGCCATTTAAGAGATCGGTTATATAAAGAGATTGAAAAAAATCTAGCCTTACGCGTAGATGAAACTTCTTCTCCCGATGCATACAATGTCTATGGTCGTGGAATTCTCCACTTATCCATTCTGATTGAAACCATGCGTCGTGAAGGATACGAATTGCAGGTTGGTCAACCTCAAGTAGTCTTCAAGGAAATTAACGGAGAACGTTGCGAACCAATTGAAGCACTTACGGTCAATGTACCTGAACAATTCTCCGGTGCAGTTATCGATCAGGTAACTCAACGCCGTGGTGAATTACTAATAATGGAACCAAAAGGTGATGTATTGCATCTGGAATTTAATATTCCTGCACGTGGAATCATCGGTCTCCGGAATAATATGTTAACTGCGACTCAAGGTGAGGCAATTATTGCCCATCGCTTTAAAGGATATGAACCATTTAAGGGTGATTTACCGGGCCGTATCAATGGCGTTCTTATTTCAATGGATAAAGCAAAGTCAACTGCGTATTCAATTGATAAATTACAAGACCGTGGTCGTTTCTTTATCGATCCGGGTGAGGAAGTTTACGCAGGACAAGTAATTGGCGAGAGTATTCGCCCCGGAGACTTGGTTGTGAACGTTACACGAGCAAAGCAGTTAACCAACATGCGTGCATCGGGTAGTGATGACAACGTTCGAATCACTCCGAAAATTAACTTCTCGCTTGAAGAAGCGATGGAGTACATTGAGAAAGATGAATACTTAGAAGTAACTCCCAAAGCAATTCGACTCCGTAAAATTAAATTAGATGAAAACGAGAGAAAAAAAGCTTCAAAAAATAATTAACAATTGCGCACAATAAATAAATTATTGCAATATTGCGCTAAATTTCACCTAAACACCTTTATCTCAAAAGCATGAATAAGTTGAAGACCTTTTCGTACATCCTTCTCTGTATTACCGTAGCAGGTTGTAACGGCTTAGGAAAAATGGCAAAAAATTATAGCCAGGTTAAGCATGAAGTAACTCCTAATCCACTTGAATTGCATGGCGACAGCGTTGCTGTTTCTATCAAAGGAACCTACCCTGCAAAATATTTTGCAAAGAGTGTAGATGTTACCATTACTCCCGTTTTAAAATCATCATCTGCTGAACACGAATACAAATCTGTAACTGCAGTTGGTGAAAAGTCAAAGACGGCCGGAACAAAAGTTAACTACAAAACCGGTGGTAGTTTTACATATGCCGGAAAGGTAGCGTATACTCCGGATATGAAGGCGGCTGATCTGATGATTAAGTCGACAGGTACTAAAGGCAAAAAAACAAAAGAACTTGGTTCATTGAAAATTGCCGATGGTACAATTGTTACTCCTCTTTTAGTTCGTAACGATGAGAAGGTAATTGCCGCCAAAGATCAGTTCCAGAGAATTACACCTGCTAATTACAACGGTACATTCTATTATCTGATCAACACTTCTAATGTTAATCCTAACTTTAAATCAAAAGGAGCAGACATTGCAAACAAATCAGAATTCAGCAAGATGGATAGTGCTTTGAAAGCATTGTCAGTTGCGCCTTATACATTCAAAGGATTCAACATCATGGGTGCTGCCTCACCGGATGGTAAATTGAATTTGAACACTACGTTAGCTGAAAATCGTTCACAGTCATCTGCAAAATATTTAGCTGATAAAATGACTCAGAATATTCGCAAGCAAAGCAAAGCAAATGCTAAAGTTACGATCAAAGCTGATAGTTCACTTTTCTCTCGTAGCACTACCAATGAAGATTGGGCCGGTTTCCAAATGTTGATGCAAAATTCGAATATGCCACAGAAAGATATGATCCTTCGTATCGTTGCTTCGAATTCTGATCCTGAAGCTCGTGAAATGGAAATTAAGAAAATGGGTAAAGCATATACTGAGATCGCTGAAACTATTTTGCCAAAACTACGCCGTGCTGAAGTGAGCATCGTTGCTGATAAAGTTGGTCGCTCAGACGAACAGTTAAGTGCATTGGCAATGTCTAATCCGGATTCATTATCTGTTGAAGAAATTCTTTATGCAGCAACTTTAACGACTGACATGAACCAAAAACTTTCAATCTATCGTTCAGCAGAAAGAATTTATCCTCAGGACTGGAGAACTGCTAACAACGTTGGTATGGCTCTTTTCATGACAGGCGATATGGAAGGTGCAATGACACAATTCAATAAAGCAGATCAATTAAATGCAAACAATGCGATTGTTAAAAATAACATCGGTGCTGTTTATAGCCGCAAAGGTGATCGCAAGACAGCTGCTACTAACTATGCTGCTTCTACTGCTAGTCCTGAGTTAAATCAGAACATGGGCATTCTTGACATCCGTAATGGAAATTACAGCAGTGCTGTTAGTCACTA
>JAYSPU010000083.1:0-2985 GCA_043721935.1 Bacteroidota bacterium
GTAAAATCATTGTCTTTGTTTTCCGGAGCAGTTGCACAGAGTGCATAACGTAAAACATCTTGCTTGTCAGGAAACTCATTTAAATATTCATGCAGCCAAACTGCCCAATTACGCGAAGTAGAAATTTTATCACCTTCCAGATTTAAAAATTCATTTGCCGGTACATTTTCAGGTAAAATAAAATCACCGTGTGCTTTTAACATGGCCGGGAAAATGATACAATGAAAAACGATGTTGTCTTTGCCAATAAAGTGAAGCAACTTTGTTTCTTTATCCATCCAGTATTTCTTCCAGCCGTCTTTATCTCCGCGTTGTTCGAATAATGCTTTCGTTGCTGAGATGTAACCAATAGGAGCATCAAACCAAACGTACAACACTTTTCCTTTTGCTTCCGGAAGTGGAACGGGAACGCCCCAATCTAAATCACGGGTTACAGCACGTGGCTGCAATCCCTGGTCGAGCCACGATTTACATTGACCAAATACATTATTTTTCCAATCACCTGAATGGGAGCGAATCCATTTATCCAACCATTCATTTTGAAATTTATCAAGTGGTAAAAACCAGTGTTTGGTTTTTTTCTTAATCGGTGGTTTGCCGCTCAATTGCGAGTGCGGATTGATTAAATCATCTGCCGATAAACTTTTTCCGCACTTCTCACACTGATCACCGTAAGCATTTGTATTGCCGCAATTCGGACAAGTTCCTGTGATGTATCGGTCGGCCAGAAACATTTGTGCTTCTTCGTCAAAATATTGTTCCGACTCAGAAACGGTAAAAATATTTTTGTTGTAAAGTGTTGTGAAAAAATCACTCGCTGTTTCTGCATGAATTTTTTCAGAGGTACGATGATAAATATCGAAACTAATTCCAAAATCAGAAAAGCTTTTCTTAATCAATGAATGATACTTGTCGACAATCTGTTGCGGTGTTACATTTTCTTTTCTTGCGCGAAGTGTAATAGGTACACCATGCTCGTCTGAACCGCAAATAAAAACAACATCCTCTCCCATTTGACGGAGAAAACGTACGAAAATATCAGAAGGTAAATAAGCTCCCGCCAAATGTCCGATGTGTACGGGACCATTTGCATAGGGGAGAGCTGCTGTTATGAGGTATCTTGACATAGAGTTATTCGGTACTTGGTGATCAGCGATCCGCGATGAGCGATCAGCTATTTGAGATTAGTCTTTATGATTCTTTGTACTTGGTATTTAGCGATTGGCGATGAGCGATCGGCAATCAGCGATCAGCAATTTGGTATTAGTTCAGATAGTAAACTGTCATTACTTAATTTTTATTTATTCTAAGTCTAATTAACCTATAATATTTAATTTATTAATTAGGCATTGCTTCGTTACTAGCTATGTGCCGATCGCTCATCGCTGATTGCTGATCGCCAAGCGCGAAGCGTTGCATAAATTAAACATCACCAATTATCACCACGAAGCCAAACTTTAAGCTAATTTTACGGCGCAAAGATAGAAATATGATCCGACCTCCCTATTTAAAAGAAGGCGATACCGTAGCACTTGTTGCTTCGGCTCGTAAAGTTTCAAAAATGGAAATCAAACCGACGATTGATCTGCTCACGTCGTGGGGATTAAAGGTTAGTCCGGGTAAAAATTTATACAAAGACTCCAATCAATTTGCAGGGACTGATGAGGATCGTTCAGGTGATTTGCAGAGAGCTTTGAATAACAAAAATGTACAGGCAATCCTGTTTGCTCGTGGCGGATACGGCTCTGTTCGAATTGTGGATGATATCGATTGGAAAAAATTTATCAAGCAACCTAAATGGCTTATTGGTTATAGCGATCTTACTGTAATTCACTCCCATGTAAATAAAAACTGTGGTGTTGAGACATTGCATGCTCCTATGTCGCTTAATTTGTCAAAGCTAAACGATACCTGTCTGAATGTTTTTAAACAAACGATTTTTGGTCAGTCGTTACGCTATTCTTCGAGTAAACAACTGCCACAGTTGGAAAAACTAAATCGCAAAGGAAAAGCCAAAGGACAATTAGTAGGTGGAAATTTATCGGTGCTTTATTCTTTACTCGGTTCTCCGAGCGATGTGGATACGATGGGTAAAATTTTATTTCTTGAAGATCTCGATGAATACCTCTACCACATTGATCGTATGATGATGAATATGAAACGAAATGGAAAATTGAAAGACCTGGCCGGATTAATTGTAGGTGGCATGACAGAAATGAAAGACAATCAAATTCCTTTTGGAAAGACAGCCGAAGAAATCATTCACGCTGCTGTTTCCGAATATAATTTTCCTGTTGTCTATGGTTTTCCTGCAGGACATATTCCGAATAATTATCCGCTCATTTTAGGAAGTGATGTTACTCTGAATGTGACGGACAAAATGGAGCTGACTTTTCATTCAAGCTAAATATTTGAGACATGGATCCGAAGGAGTTAGGGAACAAGGGCGAGGCCATTGCCATGAAGCGTTTGCTGAAAGCCGGATATAAAATCCATCAGCAAAATTATGTTTATCAAAAAGCAGAAATAGATATTGTTGCCGAACAGAATCATCGCATCGTTTTCGTTGAAGTAAAAACACGTCAGTCGGCGTACTTAAGTGATCCTGCTCTTTTGGTTCCAATCAGCAAACAAAAACAAATCATTCGCGCCGCTGATCAATACATGAAGGATCATTTCCCCGAAAGGGAATCTCGTTTCGATATTATGGTTGTTATTACCAATTCCGGTTATACATCGGTGGAGCATATTGTGGATGCGTTTTATCCGATGGTCTGAAAAAAAGTTTAAAGGCAAAAATCAAAAAGGATTGGGTAATAAAATTGTGTATTTCAGTTAATCGAAATTTTTTTTGCCTTTTGCCTTTTGCCTTTTGCCTTTTCTCTCACAATCCCCTTGTTCTCCGCTTTTTAAATCGTACTTTCGCGCCATGAAAAGTAGAAGCAAGAAGACTTCCGGCGGTGGTTCTGGGAGAAAGAAGGTAGG
>JAYSPU010000084.1:0-4277 GCA_043721935.1 Bacteroidota bacterium
AAATACAAATCAATATCCTTCTTATAGAATGAAAGAAATTTGTGAATGAGTATGTCTTCAGGTTTAAATTCTACGATGTCAAATTTCTCCTGTGTCCGGTAAATTTTTATCAGGGCGAATGCATTGATGCCCAAAAGAATTGTATTCGTCAATACGATTGGAAATGCACCGATAAATAATCCATAGAGAATAAAACACAGACAACCAAAACTATTTAACCAACGGAAACGAATGTCATTCGTAACCAGAAGAGAATACGCTAACAAGACGGAAGCTAAATAACCTAATACCTGCGCAATTGTCTCAATCATTCTTTGTTACAGTTTTGAAAGCAACATTTTTTATCCGTTAAAAAAAATTATTTTAATTAGAGTTTTTCGTTCAATATCTTTTCTCCTGATAATATAATACTATCGACTCAAAAAAAACACTCCCTTAAAT
Source organism: Bacteroidota bacterium (assembly GCA_043721935.1). Lineage (GTDB taxonomy): Bacteria > Bacteroidota > Bacteroidia > AKYH767-A > 2013-40CM-41-45 > JADKIH01. The sequence continues at coordinate 442 of JAYSPU010000084.1, forward strand.
TTAAAAAATGCCCGGAAAAAATATGATGGTCAAATTATAGATCAATCCAGTTTTAAAACCGCTAAGAATGCTTGTTGAGGAATTTCCACATTGCCTACCTGACGCATGCGTTTCTTTCCTTCTTTTTGCTTTTCCAATAATTTACGTTTACGGGAAATATCACCACCGTAACATTTTGCTGTAACATCTTTACGCAATGCTTTTACCGTTTCGCGTGCAATAATTTTTGCTCCAATAGAAGCTTGAATAATGATTTCGAATTGCTGACGGGTGATTAGTTCTTTCAACTTTTCACACATCTTTTTTCCAAATTCAAAAGCGTGAGTTTTATGTACAAGAGCAGACAATGCATCAACCGGTTCGCCATTTAAACGAATATCAAGTTTAACAAGATCACTCTGCTGGTAACCAATCGGATGGTAATCGAAAGATGCGTAGCCTTTGGAAATAGACTTAAGTTTATCATAAAAATCAAAAACGATTTCGGCCAGTGGCATGTTGAATGTCAACTCGACGCGATCAGTTGTTAAATAATGTTGTCCGATAATTACTCCGCGTTTACCAATACACAAGGTCATGATTGAACCGATGAACTCGGCCTTTGTGATGATCTGTGCTTTGATATATGGTTCTTCAATTCGTTCCAGAAAATTCGGCTCGGGCATTTCACTTGGATTGTGAATGTCCATCACTTCGCCATTTGCAAGATACGCTGTGTAACTTACGTTAGGCACCGTTGTGATCACCGTCATGTTGAACTCGCGTTCCAATCGTTCCTGAATAATCTCCATGTGCAACATGCCGAGAAATCCACAACGGAAACCAAATCCCAATGCTGCTGACGACTCCGGTTGAAATACAAGTGATGCATCATTCAACTGCAACTTCTCCATCGACTTGCGTAACTCTTCGTATTCATCTGTATCGACCGGATAAATTCCGGCAAATACCATTGGCTTTACATCTTCAAATCCTCTGATAGCTTCAGCGCATGGGTTTGCAAATTGTGTCAGTGTATCACCGACTTTTACCTCTGATGCATCTTTGATTCCGGAAATAATATATCCTACGTCACCGGTTCTTACAATATCACGCGGTTCTTTTTCTAATTTTAAAATACCAATTTCATCGGCATTGTATTCCTTACCTGTTGCGACAAATTTTATTTTTTCACCTTTACGCATTTCACCATCCATCACTCTGAAATAAGCAATAATACCACGAAATGAATTAAAGACTGAATCAAAAATCAATGCCTTCAATGGCGCATTCGGATCACCTTTTGGCGCCGGAATACGATGAATAATGGCAGATAAAATATCGTCAATACCTATACCCGTTTTTGCGGACGCCGGTATGATGTCTTCTCTGTTGCAACCTACCAGATCAACAATCTGATCTTTCACTGTTTCAGGATCTGCACTTGGTAAATCAATTTTATTTAAGACAGGAATAATTTCCAGTCCGTGATCAAGCGCTAAATATAAATTCGAAATTGTTTGTGCCTGAATTCCTTGTGCTGCATCAACAATCAACAATGCACCTTCACAGGCTGCAATTGATCGTGAAACTTCATATGAAAAGTCAACGTGGCCCGGAGTGTCAATCAGGTTCAGGGTGTACATTTCACCATTGAATTGATATTTCATCTGAATCGCATGACTCTTAATCGTAATGCCTCGTTCCCGCTCCAAATCCATATCATCCAGAACTTGTGCTTGCTGATCACGCTTGTTTATAGTTCCGGTTACGTCCAGCAGTCTGTCGGCCAAGGTACTTTTACCATGGTCGATGTGGGCAATAATGCAAAAATTACGAATATTCTTCACTTTTTCGGGCGGATTTAAAATCTGTCAGGGCTGCGAAGATAGTCAAATTGCCGGGTTTATCGGACAGAAATTACTGTCGGGCGACTGTTGATTGCTTTCGAATTAAATGATGAAAACGATTAGAATTTTACGACTTTTACGGGCGAAATTGTCGTCTCATTTATGAAAGTAACAGAACATCTTAATCGTGCTAACGGGAATACCCTTTTTTCTATCGAAATACTGCCACCGTTAAAAGGCAAAAGCATACAGAGCATCTATAATATTCTCGATCCTATTATGCAATTTAAACCTGCATTTGTGGATGTAACCTATCATCGCGAAGAATATGTTTACAAGCGACGTGAAAATGGATTGCTGGAAAAATTTTCTATCCGCAAGCGTCCCGGAACGGTTAGTATTTGCGCTGCTATTCTGAATCATTACAATGTTGATCCTGTTCCTCATATCATTTGCGGTGGCTTCTCGAAAGAAGAAACTGAAAATGCATTGATCGAATTGAATTACCTCGGCATTCACAATGTATTACTCCTCCGCGGAGATGCTATTAAATCCGAATCACTTTTCGAAGCACATCAGTACGGACATCGTTTCGCTCTTGACCTGGTTACTCAGGTTCGGAATATGAACAATGGGTCTTACCTTGACGAAGATCTGCAGGAAGTTACGCCAACTGATTTTTGCATGGGCGTTGCCGGCTATCCGGAGAAACATTTTGAAGCACCAAATCTGAAAACTGATTTGAAATATTTAAAAGCTAAAGTGGATGCAGGTGCGCAGTTTATCGTCACACAAATGTTTTTTGACAATACAAAATATTTTGAATTCGTTGCAAAGTGCATAGAAGCAGGAATTAATGTTCCTATTATTCCGGGTATCAAACCTCTTACTTCTAAAAAACAATGCACAATACTTCCGAAAGTATTTCACGTCGACATTCCGGAGACACTTGCCGATGAAGCAGAAAAATGCAAGAACGATAAAGAAGTAAAAGACCTCGGCATCGAATGGTGCATTCAACAATCAAACGAATTAAAAAAATCCGGCGTGCCGTGTCTGCATTACTATACAATGGGAAATGCTGAGACGACGGTGAGGATTGCGGAGAAGGTTTTTTGATAGCGATGAGCGATCAGCGATGAGCGATCAGAAATCAGCGATGAGTGATGAGCGATGAGCGATCAGAAATGAGCGATCAGAAATCAGCGATCAGTGAGAGTTCTAGTGGTTAAGAAGCATGTTCAGATTACCCAATTCTTAATATTTAATACCTAATACTTAGTTCTAATTACCGAACACAAAACAACCGACAATGTTCACAGGCATTATAGAAACCATGGGGACGCTCACTTCAAAAAAAGTGGAGGGTGGGAATGTGCGCTTGTCTATTCGTTGTTCGTTTACGGAAGAGTTGAAAATCGATCAGAGTGTTTCTCACAATGGAGTTTGTTTAACAGTCGTGAATATCATCGATAACGTATATGATGTTGTGGCTGTTGATGAAACATTGAAGCGTTCCAATCTTGGTTTACTGAATGATGGCGACAAAATTAATCTTGAACGTTGCATGCGACTTGGAGATCGTTTGGATGGACACATTGTTCAAGGACATGTGGACACGACAGCTAAAGTAAAATCAATCGAAAATAAAGATGGTAGTTGGATTCTGTTTTTTCAATATCAAAAAGCTCCCGGATACATTACCGTTGAAAAAGGTTCAATAAGCATAAATGGCGTGAGTCTTACAGTAGTAGATTCCGGAGATGATTTTTTTTCTGTTACCATTATTCCCTATACATGGGAACATACTAATTTTTCAGACTTGAAAGTCGGAAGTGTCGTAAATCTGGAATTCGATATTATAGGAAAATATGTAGCGCGTCTTGTAAATTCTTAGCGTACTTAGCGACCGCTTGCGACGGACTTCCTCTCCACCGCTTCGACGGACATTCGTCCGTTGCATTATAAATACGAAAGATTCTATCTTTTACAAATTCGGTAAATACC
>JAYSPU010000085.1:0-1798 GCA_043721935.1 Bacteroidota bacterium
AACTACCTGCTAAAATCACCATGAACAAATAAATTCGCTAAACTGCATCAACACAAGACTTCAACAAAAAACAAGTGTACTTTAGTCGGACAACAATGATAATCAATATTGTCTAACTCCACATACGTTTGACCGCCGTTGTCTGCATCTTTTAAAAACACTCCACCACTTCCTCTACTACTTTCAAAACCGTGTCCTTCAATTTTGACAGTATCTTGCGTTCCTGCTGTTATTCTAATTGGCGATATTGAATTAATAACCTGTGGTAAAGGTGTACAACCATTAAAATTTAAATTATTAACTTTTATGCAGTCATCAAAATATATAAAGTTTGTTGTTATACTATTACTGGTATTATATCTTCCAAAGTTGGTAATGTAAAATTGATTTAAAGCACTAAGATTTGTACAATTATTAACTTCCATTTTTATGTGAAAAGATGGTGTAGCAGTTTGAGTTAATTGATAGTAAGATGTTCCTGTTGGATACTTAATTTCAAGAGTTAAGTTAAGAAAATCACGATTAAAATTAGAAGCGGTAACTTTATAATAATTTGTATCCAATGTTGTTCCGTTTAATGTTACGGTATTATGGCTATTACTTCCGCTTCCTGAATAAAAGGAAGCAGTGTCATATTTAATTCCTGTTGACAGTTCAAGTAAGTATATATTATTCCTGTTTGAACTAAGACTTAAATCATACTCAAAATAATTCTGACTTCCAATAGTGGTTACTTGTGGGTTTTGTAATGTATAGTACATATTTGTATCAGTAGAAAGTGTATTTAAGGTATTCGAATTTCTGAAAGCTGAGGTTGATGAAGTTTCAAAAATAGATTGACCAGGATAACAATCAACATAATTTATTTGTTGTGTATACATTTGTAATAAACCATATACTTCAGCAATACTATCGAGTCTGAATTGATAATCCCACACGGCAGGATTCACCCCATCTTCAAAGTAAGCAATCAATCCTTGTTCATCCATTACTGTTTCAAGTTTTTGATTGTTGTTCTCTGGATAAAAATCAACAATAGGTAATTGCTTCGTTGTCTGTTTGCATAGTCAAACGCCTTTCATTCCTTTAGCTAAATTAAGGTTATGAGATATTTGAATCTCTACTGAATCTCCAACCTGACCACCATCTGTAATAAGTTCAACTTTTCCGCATTGCAGGGTTCCTTTAAATATTTTTTTAATGTCAATTGTGGCTGAGGTGTATATATAATCTTTGTCTGTAGCCCAATAACCATCAGAACGAATTACTTCACCTTCAAAAATGTAATCTGCAGAATTAATTCTGGTAACAATGCTTTCAACAGATATTTGTGAATTCGACACAAAAGGATAGGAAATCAAAAATAAGATTAAGATAAATTTTATTTTCATATAGAATAGTATTAAGTAGTTTTATGCTTACTAATGTATAAAATGAATTAACATAACCAAATGATATTTACATATTATTTAAACAAGTAATTAACTATTTTCTTTTTCTTCTTTCTGAGATTAGCAATCTCCAGCTGTGAGGGAGTGTGTCCTGAATTATCTTTTGTTGTATGAAAGATAAATGTTTTAATTGAGATGAAGGAAGGTAGAAACTAAAATCTGTCTGACCCTTCGCAATCGGCTTACAGGAGCAGGTTGCAAACCGCCTTGCGGTGCTTTAGGTTAAGAGCTAAAGGTATTGAGCGTGCAAGGAAAAAGTTCTTTAAAAGAATTAGGTGAGTATAAAAGAGATGAATGCAAATGAACCTCTGAAGAAGCATCGAGAAAGCGAACATTCTGTCGAAAGT
>JAYSPU010000086.1:0-6508 GCA_043721935.1 Bacteroidota bacterium
GGAGACATCAAACCTATCAGCACTATAAAACCCGGAATCAGTAACAGCATATACCTGTCAAAATATATGTAAATGCTATATGGAAGATAATATGCACCAAGAAAAAACAATACAAACAAATGCCATTGTATGAATCTGAAATTTTTTACATTTTTAAAAATGGTTTTGAAAAATATTATCAAAAAACAAAAAAGCATTGAACCTGCAATTACTGAAACAACAGATGCCAGTCGCCAAAATAAAATCAGGATCGGAGAAGAAACAATAATTTTATTTTTGAGCGTAATCACATCAAAAAGCATGACAGGACCAAGGCCATAAGAAGTTAAAATATTCCCTCCAACCGGCATTGCTTTTTTCCCAATTACAAATAATGCCGTCAGGACTATAAATCCAATTGCCGTGTATAAAAACATTTCTCCGGCAGACTTTTTATTTTGTTTAATTTCTTTCACATAAAAATAAAAGATAACAGGAGCAATGAATAAGCCGATGTATAAGAAAGTAGCATACGTGTTTACCAACAAATGCAAAAGTGGTTTTCCCGTAGTACCATCAGACAACAATGCTAACAGGTCTCTTGTTTTATAGTCCAGATTCGGACTGGCATGACCGGTGGTTCGCAAATAATGAACGAAGATTTTTTGAATTAAGAATGCGGCGATAACCGGTATTAAAGCGAGAATAATATTTTTAATTGAAACTCTATACTTAGCAAGAAAAGCCACACCAAATACGATAGGAAATACAAGTGCATTTTGTCGGATTAGTGCAGCCAATAAAACAAAAACAATTCCTGCTATTTGAAATCCTGTCTTCTTTTCGTTCAACCCTTTTGAATAAAAATAAAATGAGAGAATTGTAAATGTGTAAAACGGTACATCGGTCATAAATGTATTTGACATACCGAAATAAATCGGATTAAAGGCAACCAATAAAGCACCGACCAAAGCCAGTTGTGAACGACCAACTATTTGATCAATCCATTTATAAGTAGCAAAAATTCCAATCCAACCTAAAACAAGAGTTGAAAAGCGAAGAGCTGTAAAAGAAAAACCAAAAGGCAAACAAAACAAAGAACCCCAATATGCTTGCGAAAACAAATTTGCAGCTGAATTACTCACTGCCATGTTGTATTGTCCGGTTTCAAGTAAAGCCTTAACAACCCGACCATATACCCAATCATCGTTCAATGCAAAATCTCCGATCGGATTGACAAGAAGTACCATACCCCACCACACAATGGTCATCAATGTAAAATGTTGCAACTGTTGCTTTTTATCCATGATCATATGGCCAAAGATAGCATTTGCCAAATGTTACGATTGAATCATACAGGAAGATTTGTAGAGTTTATTGACATCTTTTATACTGTGATCAGTACTCTGTATTCAGTATACTGTATTCAGAATACTGAATTCAGAATACTGAATACAGAGTACATAAAAGACAGAAGATAATAGGAGGATTAAAGCAGAGAATTGATTCTTCAACCAACCGATAACTGACCAACTGACAACTAGACAACTGACAACTGATTAAAAAGTAATTCCCATCAACATTCCACCGGTTAAGATAACCGGGATTTTACTTCCGAGAAAAAGGTGAGAGAATGCGTAATTGAAATCAAAATTATTTGGTTCATACTGCGAATTCTTTTTATAGGACCATATTTGTATTCCAAATCCGGCACCTCCAAAATAATCGATAGTCAACCAATTATTAACTACGATTTGTCGACCAAAATTAAGACAAGCTGCAATATTAGTAAAATAGACCACTTTGAAATCGACCTCACGTCTCATAAAATAGGACGCCAATAATTCTGGTTTTATATAGTAACCATTCATAGGTTGATAATACTTCAAACCTTTCATATAGCTTGGTGTAGCTTTTATAAACTTAATCGCCACTTTTACTAAAGCTCCTTCGGCGTACTTCAAATCAGTGTTGATATAAGGACCTATAATTCCAAGTTTAATTTCTGCATTACGGTAATACTTCAACTTTCTAAGTCGCCATTCATAGCCTATTGTAAAATGATTTAGTAGCGGCGCTAATAAATCAATTTTAAAAACATGTGTTTTTTCCGGAATCATTTTATCAGGAGATACTTCATAGATATTATAAATAATGGTCAACTTACCACCATTTTTATAGATGATTTCTTTTACCTGGTTTTTTGAAACTTCGAGAACCGGTCCTTCTTTCACACTGAAATACCTGAATTTAATTTTATCAGGAGTAATAGCAATTACATTTACACGCAAAGAGTCATTATTCGTCAAGACAAGAATGTCCTGGCAAAATGCCCTGCCTGAAAGCAGAATGAGAAAAAGAAGAAAAAGAAGTTTCCGCAACATATCACCCTTTCGGTTAACTGAAGGATGTTGGCGAATATAGGAATGCTAAGCTTGATGTCAAAAAGAATAACCAGTTTTTCAACTTGCCAATTGCAGTTAAATTGACTAATTACTTAATCAAAGCTGAGAAGATTTTCAAATCCCAATGATCCGACTACTTAATTTTTAATCGAACAGTAACAGCTACATCAATCCATTCAGGTCCACGATGTAATATCATTAAAAAAGGCAGTGTCTCAATTCCAATAGTCAAAGGAATTCGTCTGGAGTCATACTCTAATCCGAACATTCCGCAAAGCCCTGCAGAAATGGTCTTGCCTTTATAGTAAACCGGATTTCCGTCTACAATTTTGAAAAAATCCGACTCGAAATATCCAACGTTAGCACCAAGACCAAAGACCATATCAACAGGTATTTGAAGTTTAGAGTCAAATATGGGCAATTGTTTTACAAACATGTACCGGGTGAGATAACCTCCTTTTGCTTCACGGGTATATCCCATAAAAAACTCACCTCCGAAATTTCCATTCGTATTGAAGAAATGCTTCACGTCTACACCGGTAGAGAATTTACCCAATCTAAAACCAGCAGCAGTAGTGTACTGTGCTGAACTTGGTTGAATAAAAATACTGAATAAGATAACAATTAAGTAGACTTTTTTCATATCAAATATTTTTAAATATTTTTTGACTTACAAATGTTCCATCATCACTGCCAATGACCAGCGTGTAAAGGCCTTGTGGTAATTCACCCGTTTCAATGCTTATTGAATTATTACCATCAGAGAATGTTCTTGCACTCGAGTAAATCGTTTTACCTTTCAAATCGTAGATGACAATTTTAACTTGCTCAGAATATTTGCTAAAGACAAATAAATTCAAATGAGAAGTAAAAGGATTTGGACTTACTGTTAAGCTTAATTTTTTTGTTGTGCATTTTCCTTTCACCAATACAGGTGGAAAGGACTCTTTTACTCCATCATAATCAGTTTGGCACAATTGGTAATAACACAAACCACTCACAGGAAATTGATCATCATATTCATATTCTGAAACAGTTGTTGTATTTCCATTTCCGGATACCTGACCAATTTTATTAAAGGTTACTCCATCTAAGGATCTGTAAATCGAAAAATAATTATTGTTCACTTCGGAAGCAGTTTTCCAGGAGAGATGAACGACTTCCATCTTCCGTTCAGCTTCAAAGAATAGGAGTTTTACAGGCAATACGATTGGTGAAGTCAGGTAAATCAGTTTATAATAAAAATTAACTCTTCCACATTGGTCGGTCACCTTAATCCGAACAACATCAAAGGTGTCCGTCGTCACAACAGGTGCTGTATACAAACTACTTGAAGAGGTAGAATCACTAAAGACACTGCCAAGAGAACTAGACCATCTGTAAGTGAAAGGTGGAGTTCCCGACAAGACAGAAGCAGACACATAATCGCTTTGACCGGATACCATAGTAGATGGAATCGTAGCAGTAATATTCAATTTTCTATATGTTCCGGCTAACAACAAGTAATTTAAGAATGCCCGTTGAGCAGATACCCTGTCAGGCAAACTGCTGCCTCCGCTATCCAGACTATGGCCACCTACATACATAGCCCAACCATTGGTTGAATCATTATATGCAGGACCATAAACCAATACAACTCCTTCTTTCGGTGAAGTGCCTGTTCCGGTCGTAACACCTCGTCTTGTGTTGGAATACCATTGACCGGTTGAAATTGGTTGATACCATTGTTCAGATCCTGCTGTGCAAGCATTATGCATATTCCCCATGAATTGCATAACAGGATCCGTTGGAAAAGAATAAGTATATGGAGCGCTTGCATTCTTGGTGTGGCTTTCCGGATTCGTACCACATTTACCAGAACCCCAGCATTTCAATCCGCCGGTGGTTAAGAAATTTAATTGTTGAACCGGAGTGCCGGAAGATTTACAATATTCCATCATAGAAACTGCATGACACTCAGCCCAAATCCATGATTTATTGACTCTAACAAAATTGTACAAATAGTTATGTGTTGCCCAGGTTGGATCCCCGTGAGGATTTGCCCATAAGTCAAAACAATTATTTAATCCCGCAGGTTTGCCAATAGTATATGCCGAACCCGGAATTCCTGCATTTGCATAATATGCTACAATGATTGCCTGCAGAGATGAAGAACTATCAATCATCGTAAGAGGAAATGATGTAAGAGTAGTAAATACGGGAGCGGATATTTCAGAAGTTGTATAAACTCCCTGAACACCCATGCTTACCCAATAGGCTATTCTGGAACTGATGGTTGGCGTAATAAATTCAGCCGGAATAATAAATGGTCCGCCTTTGAATGAAGTACTATTGTATGAAAAATCTGAACCATCTTTGACCTTGCTTTGATTAATGATCCATTTAACCGGAACCTGATAATTTGTTATTAAATCATAAATTAATCCGTATGGTTTTAAACCATTACTCACTGTTTGAGGAGTAACTCCCATATTGATGATGTAACTGCCAATTGAAAAGTTTTCATTTCCAACTACCGCTTGACTCCTTCTGGTATCGGTCAGGTTAATAATCAACAGCGATACTATGAAAGCAGCCATTAATATAGAAGACACCGTAGTAATGCGTCGATATCGGTTGTAAATTTTTAAATGACCATTATGTCTTAATGCCATGTGAAAAGTATTTATCTAAAAATATTGTATCTAAAAATTAAAAAAAGGATACAGGAAAATGCAATTATCTGTCACATTTTGAAAAGATAGAATCTTTTTAAAAAAAGAAGAATTAATACGATTTCACTAGCATTTTAATAAAAAAGAGTTTAAATCTTACAATTTCACAAAGTGAAAAATGGAAATTAAATTTTTTTTAACAAATCGTTTAAGCCATTGAAATCTGTAACATTCCATTTTGAATACTGAAACACATGTTAAAAATTTCAGAAAAGTTCTACCGATTGCAGAATTCCCTCGTGCTGCAACAGCCATTTCTTTTTTTCCAATCCGCCACTGTAACCTGTTAAAGAACCATCGGTTCCAATCACACGATGACAAGGAATAACGATAGCGATAGGATTTTTTCCATTCGCAGCTGCAATTGCACGGATTGCCAATGGTTGATCCATTGACAAAGACTGTTCTTTATAAGAACGGAATTTCCCAAATGGAATTTCAAGCAAGTTTTTCCAGACTTTTTTTTGAAAATCAGTTCCCAGCGGATCGAGAGACACAGTGAAGTTTTTTATCTTCTTACTAAAATAAGAAGCAAGCTCTTGCTCTAAGAGATCAAGATGATGATTAGTAGTTGCAATGAATGAACTATCATCCGAATTAATAAACTTAAGTTCACAAATCCCTGCTTCACTAGCGACAGCATATAAATTTCCTAGCGGAGACGGTAGTATTTTTTGATAAAACAAAGACATTTCGTTAAAGGTATTTTAAAATCAGAAGCAGAAAAAAAATATAATTAACTTCTCAGATGAAACTATCTTGGGTGCAAAAACACAATGTGTAGTTGGAGAATCTTGCTCCTCGCCATCAAGGTCTTATCAGCTACATTGGACTTTCATTGTTAGAAAATGATGTCCTATTTTACATGTGACTTCTCAGGATCAAACTCAATAAAGAAAAAAATCAGGAAATTGAAATAAAAAGGTGCTTAAATAAATGTAATTTCGACGCCTTGTTAATTAACCGGCCCCGTAGTTAAACGGATAGAATAGGAGTTTCCTAAACTCTAGATGGCAGTTCGATTCTGCCCGGGGCTACTTCTTTCAGTGCACTGTTTACAGAAACTGTTCACAGTGCACTCTTTTACAGTAGCAAATTGTTTCATCTTTCAAATGGAAAAGTAATAAATTCGATTCACGTCGGGTCTTCTACCACCAGTGTGAATGAACAATGCCAGTGAGCAGAAAGTGGTGAGTGAGCAGCATCTACCTGTTCACTCGCTTTGTTACTCAAACTTAGACTTAGTCTCAGTCTACTTTCGGTAAGTTACATCACTCTCTCACCGATCAGAAAAAATGCTGAAAACCATTTCAATTTTTCAAATGTATCATTCGTCATCATCCATTCATTTTAAATTTAACATTAAAAAAGCATCTACCTGTTCACCCACACTTTTACTTAAACTCAGAC
>JAYSPU010000087.1:0-7851 GCA_043721935.1 Bacteroidota bacterium
TTCGACAATACAATTTTCAATTATGACCTCTTTCTCCCAATTAAAACTAATCGCAAGATTAAGCTTTCCATCAATATAAAAATCAACAAGCGGAAGTCCTTCATTAATTATTTCGGCTGCCCGTTCAATTGAAATAGTTTGTCTAGGTTGTGTCGTCATATTATTTTCACTAACCGGTTAGCATTGCCGAAGTGGTATTTTTTTCCCTAAATATAAAAATAAAAAGACAAAAAAATAAGATTGTTGTAATTCAATGTTGCAGCTGCTTTTCGCTAGTACCTGGCCTTAGAATTAATACGATGAGCCTTGACGGTGGATTAGAAATCACACAACTCAAAACAAAGAATTTGGAAATTCTTCGAAGCGGTGGTTGGGATCATTGGCTTTCATTAAGGCTTTGTGAGGCATTTGTTGTGCTTTGAAGTTCTAATTATGTTTTGATGGGGAAATACTGCACAGCGGAATAAAAATCTCCTGCTAACAAAGGTGGTGCTTAAGAAAAAAATCAACAAAGAACTTCGCAAGCCGTTTAACTTGCTATCATTCAAACTGATTAGTTTTAAATAGCACTATCTTTTTACAACCTTCTTAATAAATTCATTCTTGGATGATTTAATTTTTAAAAAGTAAATACCGGGTTTAAGTTGAAGGGTATTCACAGTACAATTATCGCTTTGTGGAAACTGTTTAATTAATATTCTCCCTGCTACGTCAACCAAAGAAACTTCATCGATCATTCCTATTAAATTTTTTATTGAAACAAAAGACTCGACCAAAGTTGGGTAAATCAAAATGCTGTTTCCATCATTCAGCTCTTCAACACCTACCACTTGACACGTGTCTGAGTAATTTCCACCCGCCCATTTGGCAATCGAATTAAAATAGACCCCATCAATGGAATTAAATTCTCCACTAATAATAAGTTCATTATTGTAAACAAACATCGTGTTTACAGCGCCATTAATATATGAACCAAGTCCACACCATTTATGGCCATCCCATTTGGCGACGTGACTTGCGTACACTCCTCCTATGTAAACAAACGAACCACCTACATATAACTCATTATTGTAAACAGTCATTGCGCGAATCGAAAATGGAACAACTACACCCGGAGTACTAGCAATGTCTACCCAATTTGTTCCATTCCATTTTAAAATACTTTTCCCATAATTTGAATTGAAATCACCTGCAACATAAAGTTCTCCATTGTAAACTGCTGAACATATAATTCCTTCATTTATATTACCTTGGCTTGTGCCAATATCAATCCCTTCATCAAACGGGAATATTGAATCTTGATAATAAGTCAAAACATTTCCATCAAAAGGAACTAAATAATCCCCTCCGAAATTTCCCGAAAAAATGATTGAGTCATTATACTGACACATAGATCTTACATATCCCATCTGGTATAATCCTGTTACTACTGGAGTCCAAGTCGAATTCGCAAATTTTGCAATACTTGTGCTGGATATATTACCGATAGTGCTAAATCCACCCATTACAATTAAAGTGTCATCCAAAACTCCAAACGATAATACAATAAAAGTGGGCGAGATACTGGCAGTATCCCACCCATTGTTTGCATTTAATTTCAAAAAGTAGTCTCCCGGCGCCCCATTATATTTATTAAAAAAACCGCCGATATAAATTTGATTATTGTAAGATATTATTGCCTTTGGCAATCCGGTATTAGGAGTAAAATTAAAATCTCCAATTTTATTAAAATTAATTCCATTCCAAATTGATGGTGTATGAATAGTATCTCCATTGACATCAACAATATATGCATTGGCATATAATGCTGATGAACTTGAATCAATATATACATCATTAATATTTAAAGTTGAATCGCTAGCAAATCGTTGCCAGTTTTGTGCAGATATTGATTGCAAAAAAAATAACCAAATCAAAATAAGAGATATCTTTTTCATTTTTGAATAATTAGTTTGCCTGAAAATTTATTGTTAGCTGCTTCTAACGTCACAAAATAAATTCCGGAACATAAATGAGAAACATCAATTTGGTGCGCAGATTTATTGCTATTCAACTTTTCGGTAAGAACAGTTGCGCCTAGCGGGTTTGTGATTTTTAAAGCAATCTTTTCTGATAATGGAAAAGCAATTGTGAATTTATCAGCTGCTGGGTTAGGCCAAATTAATAAATTTTTATTGCTAGCAATTTCTTCTGTATTAATTGTTAATGCAGTTAAATCAAATCGCCAGATAAAACCATCTGTATATGGGCCGTTTGAAGAATTTACAAAGACCGAAGAGCTTAATAAGTCAGAACCGGTTATTATTCCATTTGAAGCTACATCTTCAACATTACCGGCAACATATACATATGAGTTGTTTGTGAGAGCAATATAATCAGTACAAACTCCGGTACCCCACTCTTGCCCTTTTCCACCGATATAAGTTGACCAATAAAGATGGTTATCTTCTCCAAATACGGCTAAGTAGGCATCTCGTTTTGAAGATGTCGAACTGGTATTCACGTCATCGAAATAACATCCCTGTCCGACGGGATTACTTAAATCAATATCGCCATTAACATTCCCTGAAATATTCCTCGAGGTGCCAAATAAAAAGACTCTATCACTATTGTCAATTGCTATATCTGCATTTTCTTCAGAATTGAGCCTTGCGGCATTATAATCTTCGCCACTCCCACCTAAAAATGTAGACCATACAATGTTTCTGTCATTATCAAACCTTGTAATGAAAAAATCGCGATCTACATCAATATTTACATTGTTAATATTATCATAGTGGTCTCTGAAATAAGAAATCGAATTTGGCTGACATAAAGGAAATACACATGAGTTGGTTGCGCTTGAACAGTTTGATCCCAAAACATTATTTGCCGATTCAATACATCCGGTTACATATAAATTTCCGGTTGAATTATATGCCAAATGAGTTGTCATTACATTATCACAACTTCCAAATAAAGTTGACCAAATCAAATTGAAACTACCATCAAACTCGGCGATAATTCCTGAATTTTGATCAGAAAAACTAGAGTTTGAAGTAGCAGTCTGAAAATACCCTCCGATATCGCATAATGGCATTTGTGCTGCTGCTGGAACAGAACATGTAGAGGATGTCGAAGTTGGGCTTGTTCTGCCCAAAACTGATATTTTACCACTATGATATGCAATGTCTTGAAGGTAAGAAACTCCTGTACCACCAAAAAATGATGATTGTAAAAGATCTTTCGAATCAAGATCAAATTTGGAAATAAACCCTTTCCGTTCAAATAATGGAAATGTTCCACCGCTATATGCAATATTATCAAAATAGCCACCACTCGAATTACACAATGCTATACCATTATCAAACATATTTGCAGGATTTGGATTTGGAACACAACTATTTCGCACAAGTATTTTATTGGGCGTTGGAAATCCTGGATTATTAGGGTCTTCGCACAATCCGGCAACAGAGCCGACTACGATAAAATAATGTTCACCGATTGGCTGAATAACCGAATGAATATTCTCTTTTGTAATCCCTCCATACAATGTCGCCCATAATCTAGAGCCATTCAATCCGTTTAGTTGTACAATAAATCCATCTGGTTCTCCAGCTAAATAGTTTTGAAAAAAACCTGAAGCACTGCTTGGTAACGGAAAATCGGAATCTGTTGTTTCTCCGACTAAAAGGACATCGCCGTCTTTAGTAGCGCAAAGACCAAATGCAGCTTCGTCATCCGACCAATAGGAACCACCAAAAGGATTTGAAGGTGTCATTCCGCCATAATAGGTTGACCAAACAATTTCCTGATTAACATTGAATTTAGTTGCAAATGCATCGACAAAACCACTCAGTGTTTGACCAACAGATGTGCCGATGATTCCGGGAAATGAACTTCCATAAGTCCTACCACAAACAAAAGAATTATGATATATATCAACACAATTATCAATTATTTCATCAGTTGCACTTGTACCCAAACATGTTCCCCAGTCAGCATTGCCGGGCATTACCGGTAAAATAGTATTAGCTTGGCGAATATCTACTATCAATGGTAGCGATCCATCATAACTTCCCCAACCGGTTAAGATAGCTTCGTTGCCACTCTGAATAGTCCATGTTAAATTCCATGGTAGATTAACAATATTATTACTTGTATCTATTTGGTAAACTTTTGGTTTTTCAAATACTACCAGATCATTAAAAGCACTTACCTTTAATTCGAAATTATTTTGAACAGACACAGAATTTTGACCTTCAAATTTCAACCCGATCTCGCCGGGATTTGAAGAATATGGATTAACAATAAATGAAAGTACTAAACCGGAATTATTACTTGTGTATTTTGCATCTATTCCTTCATAAACATCCGTAAATAATAAAGCTTTGTTACCGTTCACATGGAAAATTCCATTGGCACATTGTGGCGAATAATAATTTAAAAAATATGTAGAATCATTTTCGCCAATTGGAAAAGCCTCGGTGAGATTCGTAGAGTTTATGAACGAAACATCTACTCTTTGAATTGTATCAGTTGTCAATGTATCCAAATCAATTTTGGAAAATACCATACTCATTACTCCATAGCCAAAGAAAAGTTGAGGAGTGGTAAAGTTGGTATAGTAATGAACACTATCAGTAATCAGACTATCATTTGAATCAATCAACTGCCCTTCATTTGGATAAAACAAATAAGCTACAGATGGTGAGTCAATAGCCGGAGGTGATGTGAAAAAATCGGTTCTGTATTTGATCGTAACAGTTTTATTTTCGAGCGAAGTGGCAACTTGACCGGTAACAAAAATATTTCCGCTTGTGTCGGCAACAATATTTCGTGCTTCATCGTCGCCATGCTCTGGTCCATCGAAGTAATCACGCCATAGTTCACGACCATCAGAGTTAAAAGCTACCGTTAAAAAATCGAAATTATAAGTTTGCGGATTGTATCCTTTCCCCGTAACAATAATATTATTATAAGAATCAAAACACATTTTGTAAGCTATATCTTCATTTCCCGATCCATCAATATATACATGCCATAATTCACCCCCAGTTGAACTGTATTTCTGGACGAAGAAGTCTTTTCCATTTACTTGACTTTCTCCACAGATGTAAACATTGCCTCTTCTATCTACGATCAAATCATTACCTATGTCCTCAGCTCCACTATCATGAGTGTACGACCAAACTAAATTTCCGTTCGGTCGAAGCTTAATGGTTTTAATATCATAGTCACCTGCACCGCCTCGCGTTGCTCCGGTAATATATATGTAACTGCTATCGTCTGTCTTTACCGACGATGCGCAATCAAAACCTGCTGTTGATCCGCTAGTTCGTGGTTGACTTAAAATTGTCCCTGATGTATCATAGATCAGTGTTTGATAGTCCCAATCCGCTGCTGAACTCTGACTCGCCCCTGTAACAACGATCGATGTATCTTCTTTATTAATCGATAAGTCAAATGGAATATCCATTAAACTATTGTAATCAAAATCTCTTTCCCACATCAAATCACCTGCAAGATTATATTTTATGGTGTGGTAATCCCCTAAAGTCGCTTGAAGATAGGTAACTCCGGTTATATAAAGTGCTTGATCAAAAATGGCTATTGAAGTGGCAGCATCGTAATTCGAAAAACTGCTATTATAAGTCTTCACCCATATAATTGCTCCGTCGGTCTTTCGTATTTTCATAGTTAGAAAATCATAATTATTCACCGATGAATAAGTGATTCCACTAAGGTAAATAAAGTCTTCATCCATCACCATATCACTCGGCTGATCCCGACCTACATTGTTTCCTGTCCAAAAGATCTGCCAAACACTGTGACCATCTTTATTGTATTTTGTTAAAACGATATCCACACCATTTGGCATTCCTGCTTTATAAGTCGCAGAATATGTAAAGTCACCGTCACTTAATATCGGAACAACAAATGTTGAATCCGTATTTCCGGCAAAACCAGCCCATTCCCGAAGAACGACAACTGTTTCACCGGCCTTGCTATTAAAAGTTAAACACATTAATAAGAATACATATAGGTAGGTAGGTAGGTAGGTATTTTTTCATGGAGATATGATTTAAACGGTTAATTTTATAAGGTATCAAACAAATTACAAATAAACTCTAAAACTCTCTATGCAAATCAACCTTTAAAAAACTGCCAACTATTATTAAATATTTGCATAGAGTTCCAATCTAACCCACCAAAAAAAAGAATAGTTAAATGTAAAAATAATTTTGAACCCCTAACCGATTTAACATAAATATTCCATGAGTAGTTAAATAAAGTTTGTGAATGAATAAAAATTGGCTATCAAGATAGTATCCATCCGACCAACCACGTGTAATCCTTCCTAAACCTAACAATTATTCTTGAATACCGAAAGCTTAAGGCAACAATTCTTCCAAGCGGATTGCAGGAAAATCGGGAAGGATTTCAAAAATATTTTTAAAGTAGGCAAAAGGGTCAATGCCTTTAATTTTGCAAGTGCCTACGAGCGAATAAATCATCGCAGCGTTCTCTGTTGAGTCGTGTGAGCCGGCGAACAAATAATTTTTTCTTCCCAATGCAAGCGGACGAATAGAATTCTCTACCAGATTATTATCAATCTCCAGTTTTCCATCGCTAGCATAGGTCATTAATTTTTCTCAGTTCATCCTTTATAAATTTCAAAAAGTTTTCGCCACCTCCAGAATTTTTCCAGAAAATGCTATCAGTTGTTCCGTCCATATTCAAAACGTTGTGTGTAGTTGTTAAATCACGATTTCTGTCATACACGTAATTTCCTATGCCAACAACTATCTGTGGAGGAAGCTGATTTGTTTGATAGAGAAAATCTACAATGCCAGCCACTAACGAAATCATTTCTCCATCCATTAAATAGATAACAGGAAGCGGTTCAGAATGATTTACAGGAGAATAAACATAAATTATTCTATTCTCATTCAAGATATTTGAATGAATTATTTTAATATCTGCAATGGTTATTCCTGTAATATCAATTTTTTGTGCTTGCGAGAGGTTAGTGAAAAGGCAAGTAAAAAGAAGCAGGATAAAATTTGTTTTAAGAAATGTCATAATTATTTTGTTAAAAAATGCTCACTATAATTGTCTGTTACTGTTCGTTTGTAATGTTGCAGCTAACATTTCGCTAAACACAACTCCTGCGTATACCAATCAACAGCATTCACTTTACGCATAATAATAGTTTTTATTGCCTTTCTCAAATTTACAAATTTTAAAATATTCTTGATCACTTTCTAACTGTAATGCCTATCTAAATCCTAAACTCTTAAATTAACGTATCACAATCAAAACTTCAACAACTCAAATCTCCCCCACTTTTCAAAACTTCAACAATTCTTCCACACCAACTATATTCAATGCAAGCTGCACGAATATATAAAAATGTATTGCATTTCACCTACTACGTTTGTAAATAAATCGAACTCCTGACTTCAATTGTCAGCATTTTATTCAGCCCATGCCACTCTAAAAAATACAAGTGCTTTTCATTGTGTTATTCCCCCAGCAATATGCACCAATTTTTCATTTTGACAAAATAATAGATGATTCTTTACATCGATTGATTACTCAACGTCTCTCACACTCTCCCCGCTCAACCTCTTCTCCATATTCTCCCTAAACATATCTACTTTCTTGCTATTATCAATCTTTAAGTAACGCATAAAGGCGCGCTCGGTTTTGTGGCCGGAGATGGCCATGATGAGCGTGACGGGCATGCGGTTCAGGAAATGATTGGTGCAAAATGATCGTCGGCATGTATGGATGGTCACTAACTCATACTTCTTGGAAACTACTTCTTGCTTTACATTAGCAATGTTTCTTAGCATCGTTCCTTCT
>JAYSPU010000088.1:0-9658 GCA_043721935.1 Bacteroidota bacterium
TGATTTCAGCTGTTTGTCTGGCCTCATTCGTGACATCGACAACGGTAGAAATCATTAGATTATGCTCGAACAGCGGAATGTTCTTAGCATTGACAAATCTTTTCTCTCCTGACTTAGTAGTCACTTCAATATTTTCCCACTGCATCCGATTCGGATCTTTGGATTGAATATCAGATAGTACCTTACTCCTTATTTCATTCCGGTAATTTTCATCAGGGTAAACTTTTTTGAAAAAGTCTTCTATATCAGAAAAATCATTTTCTTCCCATCCATAAATTTGATGAAAACGAGAATTAACTAGTGTAGCTTTCCCGTTATCGACTTGATTAACAGCAATACCGATCGGGATGTTTTGCAGAATAGTTTCGATAAATGAATTTCGGCTCTCTAATTCCTTTAGCAATTTCTTCTGTTGCAACTTCAATTCGTTTTCTTCAGTGACATCTAAGGATGAAACAAATACACCAATGATTTTATCCTTATCATTCCTGGCCGGAGAATATTTCAGGCTGAACATTCGGATTTTACCTTCAGGCATTTTAACACTAATAACATCCCGCTCAACACTGCCTTTGAGTACATTCTTATAAATTTTTCTGACTAAATCCAAACGGTCAGGCTGCGTATATTCAAAAACAGACTCACCCTTTTTCACTTTCTTATCAAAAAGCACATCAAACAAAAAAGAAAATTTATTATTAAATGATACTATCTTTAAATCCAAGTCCAACAACACAAACGATTCGTCTGCACTATTAATCAGCCATTTCATTTCTTGTTCAGACCGGTGTTGCTTTGAAACATCAAGAATTGAAGTAATTGAAATTTTTTCTTTATTTGAATTATAAATCAATCTGGAAGAGGCTTCAATAAGAAATCGCTCACCTGTTTTTTTAATAGCAATCATTTTAGCTATGACAAAGCCCTTCTTTTCTCTTTCAGATAACACTTTATCAATGTTCTTTGCTGCAGAATCAATAATCCCTTGTCGGCCAAGCAGAATGAATTCCTTTTCTGAATACCCAAATAACTCACAAGCAGCTTGATTCGCTTCTAAAATACTCCCATCCGGTTTTGTGATAAAAAAAGCGATGGAAGCATGGTCAAGAAGAATTTTATATCCAAGATCTTCACTGATTCGATTATTCTTTGTTTTCTTTTTTACTGCTTTCTCTTTAGTAGTTTTTTCACTACGAATCGGTTTCGACGAAGTAGCATTTGAAATTTTCAATCCCAACTTCTTAGAAGAGACTTCAAATTGAACTATATTCTTTCCTTTAAAAGATTCACTGATAGTCTTTAGTTTCGTAGAAACAGGCGGCTGAATGAATATATGTGCATTTACCTTTTTAATCTTCTGTATAGAAGAATATCCATCCATTCGCTTTTCAGAAATATAAACGACTGTTAAATTCTCTTTTATTTTTTTTGCAAGACATTCAAGCATCTGATCTGCATGTGAAATAACTTTACTCTTAAGTGAAGTTTTACTGAATACAAATTTTCCACTGACTATAGACACCAACCTGTCAACAGGTAAAATGTAAATTGCATTACCTTTAAGCTTACCAGCCGACATTGCCTCTACTAAATCCAACACTTTACTTTTCTTTACAAGACCAACCAACTTGTTTTTATTCACAGAACTTAAATGCCCTGTTAAAAAATAACAAGTGTTATCGGCAGCCTGGATATTTTTTATCAGTTTTTGAAGTCTTTCGAATTCATCAAAAACTATAACCACAACTTCCATTTTAGATTTAACCTTACTCACTTTTTTTAAATTTAAAGACCTCAATGTATTACCTGATTTCAAAAACATATATTTTCTTGCTTTGCAAAAAAAAATCAAGATGAACCGTTAGTTAGAATTTCTCTGCTCTATTTTGTTTTCTTTCAGATTTTATTTTAAAATTAAACAGAATCAAAAATCTACCTTAGACTCATCAAACAAGGAAGATAACAAACAGTACAGACAGACAATAAAGATAATACGATTATCTAAATAATATACTGCAAAATAAGTCGAAATTCGTTCAAAAACCAATAATTACATTGATTAATCGTGTCCGCATTGTAAAATAAAATGCAAAATCGTAAACTGCTACTTATAAATTTCCGGAATATTATAATCGGATGAAATATTCTTTCGGAATCATTCAACATCTGTTAACTATTCGTCTCTTTCAAATAAAAGATAAAATGAGCAGTCTAAACACGTATATGAAAAACATCCACTCACCAATTGTGTTTGAAGGTTCTTATAAAGCACCTGTTCAAATAGTCTGGCGATCAATAAGTGACAACTCAGAAATGAAAAAATGGTATTTTGACATTGAGGAATTAATACTTGAGCCCGGATTCGAATTTGAATTTGTTGCGGGCACCGACGAAAAAAAATATCTTCACACTTGTAAAATAATGGAAGTAGTGGAGAATAAAAAACTGTCGTATTCCTGGAGATACGATGGATATGCAGGCGATTCATTGGTTACATTCGAATTATCAGAAATAGCCGGCTTGACACATTTAAAATTAACGCATGAAGGTGTAACAAGCTTCCCTTCAACTAATCCGGATTTTGTGAAAGAAAATTTCTTAGCAGGCTGGAAGGCTATTTTAGGAACCAACCTTCCAAATTTTCTGGCACAAAATTGAAAAAAGTGATAGTGAATAAGCTGCAGTTTAGAATTTTGAAAAATATTTAATGCTTGTAAATAAGTGTAATTTATCCGGAAGTTATTTTTCTATCAATGACAAGCGCACCAATTTAACAGAATCAAATTCAAAACTTAAAACTAACACATCATGCTCTGGAGAGGACGAAAAGGAAGTGAAAATGTGGAAGACCGTCGTGGCATGTCAACCGGCGGAATGGTAACAGGTGGTGGAATACTTGGCATCGTCATTTATTTGCTAAATGCATTTTTAACGGGAGAACCGGGACCGTTGCCTACATCTGCTTATCAGGAATCAACCATGACTACAGAGCAGCAGGCCGCAGAAGATACAATGGCGGAATTTGTGTCTGTTGTGTTAGCCGAAACTGAAGATGTGTGGACTTCCATTTTTAATCAGAAAAACAGCACGTATGCGAAACCGAATCTTGTTCTTTTCCACGATCGCGTTGAATCAAATTGCGGAACAGCCGGCTCTGCTTCCGGTCCGTTTTACTGTCCCGCCGATGGAAAAGTCTACATCGATCTTACATTCTATCATGAATTGCAAAATCGGTTTCATGCATCCGGAGATTTTGCCATGGCCTATGTAATAGCTCATGAAGTTGGACATCATGTTCAAAATCTTCTTGGGATATCAGAAAAAGTTGCTCGAATGAGAGAAACTGTTTCTGAAAAGGAATACAACCGATACTCCGTTATGCTGGAATTGCAAGCCGATTATCTGGCAGGCGTCTGGGCTCATCATGCTGACAAAGAGAAAGGCATTGTAGAAGAAGGAGACATCGAAGAAGCTTTACGAGCCGCGGCTGCCGTTGGCGATGATAACATACAAAAGCAATCAAGAGGATACATTGTTCCCGATGCTTTCACCCATGGCACCAGCGCTCAAAGACAAGAATGGTTTCAACGTGGCTATCGATATGGAGATCTTGAACATGGAAATACTTTTGAATAGTCCACTTTATGATTCCTTTTTGAAAAAACATTCAATTGTTAAAACTGCATTTAAAAACCTGCAAATAAGGGTTTTGAGATTTCAAAAATTACAATACCTTCATCCCTCCAATAACACACCACATGAAAAAAATCAACTACCTGTTTTTTGTTTTGCTTTTAGCAAACGGTTGTAAACGCAATGAAGATTCTGTTCCGACTTTAGTTGATCAGGGGCCTGTTTTGCAACTAATTTCAAATCCGGTTGATGTACCGCAAGGTGATGCACTTTCAAGAAATGAAATCAATGATAGAATTTATAGCGACATGCAGACCAAACATGATTTTCGATATCAGGAAACGAATGTCAATTTTGTAAGAAGCGTTGCTCAGTACTGCGGATTGATTGCCGTCGGTTACAAACCAGCGGGATTAAATGACATTTTACCATTCATTGATAAAATCGATATACAAACTAAAAGTTGGAAAGATGTACACGATGAAATGATTAAAGCAGTGTTAGCAGATGTAAATAAAAATCTGACTACCCCTTTGACTGCAGAAGAAATCATCTATGAAGACGATGCAGTTCTTCCAATTTTGATTTTCAGATTGACAGATAAAGAAGCTATTACACATCTGTATAATTTAAAAAACACACGTTACATAGAACCTTATGGATACTGGCCGGATAACAACCGTTCTTCTTCGGGTTGTTCGGGTTCTTCAGAGCCATTGAACAATGCAGATTACACAACTATTTCTCCGAATGCATTACTTCCATGGAATTACAACAATTGCAACATACCGTCAGCCTGGAGCATTACGCAAGGACAAGGAATTAAGATTGGAGTGATCGATGCAGGAATTAGTTCGTCGCAAACCTTGCTCAGCTCACAATTTAACAGTGGAGAATCAAATGTTGGTCGCACTATAACTACTGATTATACATATGGGACATCTGTTTACACAAGTTGCACACACGGTACATCCATGAGTGGACTTGCAGCAGGCCCGCGTAATACAACAGGAGCTACTTCCGGAATTGCCTATAAAGCAAATTTACATTTTATACACGGTTGTGCAGATGTAGTGTTGGATGAGTCCAAAGAGTTGTCCGGAGTACGAAATGCTTTAGTGAAAATGGGGAAAATACCTGACATCAAAATTATCAGTATGTCTATTGGTACACCATTTTACAGCAGTACATTATACGATGGAGTAACTTATGCTTACAACAAAGGAAAAATGATTTTTGCTGCCGCAGGAACTTCTTTCGGCTGGACAAGCTGGTGGGGTGTTATTTATCCTGCAGCCTTTTCACAATGTATTGCAATAACAGGAGTAAATGAAAGTAATGCAACTTGTCAAACCTGTCACGACGGAAGTCAGGTTGAATTCACTATTCCAATGGAACGCACAAGCAATAGTAACAGAAATACTTTATCATTGGCACCATCCGGTTCAACACCAACCTATATTGGCGGATCTTCAGCAGCGACATCCATGAGCGCCGGAATCGCAGCTTTAGTTTGGTCAATAAAACCAACTCTTACAAGAGCTCAGGTTTATCAATGTCTTCAAACAACTTCGCAATACTACCCTACCAGAACTTCCAGCCGAGGCTACGGAAATATGAATGCCGGAGCAGCAGTAGTAGTTGCACAAAGCATGAATTGATTAATAGAATAATAGATTGTTTGAACTGAATTTACATTAAAAAAGTATTTCCGTAATTTTACAGTATGAAGTCCGTTAAAAACTATTAACTAAATAACTGACAACTGTCTAACTGACAACTGACCAACTGACAACTAATAATCTATCACATCCGTCCCCGAATCAGTATTCTGACCGCGCTGTCCTTTCTTTCTGAACAAAGACTGGTCGGCTTTTCCGAAACGATAGGAGAATGAAAACATAGCGATACGCGATTCTCTTTGTCGTTGACCGATTGAAGAAAAATATTCACCACTGTTAGTAAATTGAAATTTACGCATTAGAAAAATATCGCTGACATTCAGACTCAAGGAACCGCGACCTTCCCAAAGATCTTGCTTCAGTCCGGCATCTACTCCACTCATTCCTTTAATTCGGCCATTCACTGTCTTCATCGGCGCCATGTAATTTCCATTCAGCTGAAAAGATAATTTCGGAGTTAATTTAAATGATGTATTAAACCGTGTCATCCATTGCGTAGCGTCTGTTTGTAAGTCAGCCTGAATGTTTGAACCGTTGATTTTATTCTGATAAACATTAAAACTCAGCATGACAGATCCGGCTTTGTTAAATGAATAGCGGACAATAGCTTCCAAGCCATAATTTTCAGAAGAAGAAAAATTTACCGAACTCAATGTTGCAATACCCGTTAGTGAGTCTACAGATCGAAATCTGGAAATCAGATCATTTGTGTAACGATAATATAAAGAAGTTGTAATACTGACAGAATGAATTGTCCTGGCAAATGAAAATTCCGTTGAATTAACAAACTCCGGATTCAGATAAGGATTACCTCGTCGTAAATTCAATGAATCTGAGTAATCTGTAAACGGATTCAAGGAGCGGGAATCAGGCCGGTTAACCCTTCTGCTGTAACTGATTTGCAATTCATTTCCCTTTACTGTGTATTTCAAAAATGCACTTGGGAAAAAAGATAAATAGGAACGTTCAATTTTTTGACTGTTCTGTGCTGACTCTATGGATAAAAAAGTTTGTTCCGTCCGAAGTCCGCCGTTGTAATCAAATTTTTTCCACTTACCGGAATACATCAAATATGCCGCTGCTATTTGTTCATTGTATTTTAATTGATCAGAACGAAGCGGTTGATAAGAATAACCCTCAACAAGACTATTACCACGGAAAAACTGTTGATCACTATTATTATTCCGATTCGTCGATTTTACACCGGCCTCAAATTTTCCAATTGTCTTTGCCGGTTGAATAAAATCCGATTGAACAGTGACATTCCGATATATAGAATGATTATCCGACAACTGATAATGATTTGAAAAGGTATTATATAAACTATTATCAAGATAAGTAAACTCATCTTTCGTATTCACAGAATATCCTGCAGTACTATTCCACTCCCGTTTTGAATCTTTCCACGTCCGCTTATAATCGGTATTCAAATCATAATTGAAATTTAACTCATCAGAAAAATTGAATGTGTTGTAGGAATTAAAAAGAGATTGATCAGCATACATGAATAAGTAATCGATATGTTCAGGTTTCGCTTCTTTGCGGGAAGTCACGGATCCATTTACACCCCATGTATCGTATTTATTCAAATAGAAATCCGCACCCAGACGACCTGTATTCACATCGTTTTTATTTTTCCCGCTGATTTCAGAGTGATAAGAATAAGGAAGTGCGTTTGGAAGAAATGCTTGTTGATTTGTATACGCTGTATTGGTTCTTGTTTCATGACGGAAGGTATAGTTAGCATACAAATTCATTCTTGGCGATCGATTATTTCCTCCGATCGTAAAATTATACTTATCATTTGTACCAACACCGGCAGCAACATTTGCATTCATACCTTTCATTTTATCTTTCTTGGTTTTGATATTGATGATTCCGGCCATACCATCAGCATCGTATCGTGCAGAAGGATTTGTGATTACTTCGATTGATTCAATTGCGGAAGCAGGAATTTGTTGTAAAACTGCTTTACGATCTCCACCTAACATTCCACTTGGTTTGCCGTCAATTAAAATGGTAACATTTTGACTTCCGCGTAAACCAACATTTCCATCTATATCAACTGTTACAGATGGAATGTTTTGTAATACCTCAGTAACTGTGCCGCCTGTATTCACAATATTTTTTTCAACGTTGTAAACTTTACGATCAATGGAATTGATGAAATCTGATTTGTCGGCAACAACATCCACATCTTTCAATCGTTGAGCTTGAGTTTTCAGTTTTATCAATCCTGCATCAACATCGGCCGCTTGCATATTGATTGAAAATGTCTCTGAAAATCCTGTCGTAAATCCAATGAAAGAAACTTTTAGAATAAATCTTCCCGGTGGTAATTCATCAATCAAAAAATTTCCCTTTTCATTGGTTTGTGAACCGCCAACAACTGAAGAATCGCGTAAGGATAATACAGCCACAGCAGCATATGGAATGGATTGTCCCGAACCTTCTTCCTTAACAGAACCATACACTTTACCAATTTTCGGAAGATTTCTGACTCCTGCAGAATCCCTGCTAAACGGTCTGTTACCGGGAGATTGTGCTGATATTGAGCATGAACAGACCAGTAGAAGAAAGGAAACTAACGTGAAAATTCGCATCTGGTGAAGGTACATAAAAGTAGACCAACCGTTTAGGAAAGCCACTTAATTTGTGTTAAAATTGACCTGGTAAATCAGAGGTTTACCTCATTCCTTAACTCATTCAGCAATGCAGAAACTAGTACTATTCATCTTCTTTACATCATTGATTCACTTTACCGGAACTGCACAAACAGATCGTTCCATTCATGCCTTAATCGATAAGGTTCCATTGAAGCAGTTACCGTATTGTTCTTCGTATACAACGGAAGAGATTGAGAAGTTGAATCAAAATTTTTCATCCGATAAAGTTATTGCTCAAAATGAAGACACGACATTGAATGATCACGCACTATTCTATGAGAATATTTTAGATCGTGATCCCGAATTGAAATTAACCGAAACTCTTTTAAAGAAGCATTTACTTTTAGCAGATGAACAGCTTACAACAAATACTGCTACCGGTAATTATACTATCTATTATGGTGAAGCTTTCGTGATTGATCAACCATCATATTATGCGTTGATTATTGAAAAACTTTCCATTTCAAATGGACACCTGACATCAGAAAAATACTTTTGTACCATAACGAGAGAAGGAAAATTAATCGAAAAAATAAAAGTACTATCAGCAGTGAATGAAAAGTCAAACTCAGATTCCCCTGTAAAAATTTGCGTCAATGCAGATCAGACCTTTTTACTTACTTACACAAATAGTCAACAAAAAAAATATCAGGTTTCAGCAACCGGCAAGATTACGTTAACCAATTAACTTAACAATTAAGTTTTCCCAACGATTGAAAGGAATACACAATCATCATTCGTCCCTAGCTATCTTTTGAATACCTTCACCTCCATGAACAGTTCAGTTCCTCTGGCCGAGCGGATGCGGCCTCAAAATTTAGATCATTATATCGGTCAAAAACATTTAGTCGGGCCGGAAGGTGTTTTGCGAAAAGCAGTTGAAAGAAAGGTCATTCCATCCATACTCTTTTGGGGTCCGCCGGGAGTTGGGAAAACAACACTTGCCGGAATTATTGCAAAAGAACTTAAGCGCCCGTTCTCTATCCTGAGTGCAATCAATTCCGGAGTAAAAGATATCCGCGAAATAATTGATAATGCCAAACGCTACAGCGGAGAATTGAAAGAAGTCAGTGGAAGTCCGGTACTATTTATCGACGAGATTCATCGCTTCAGCAAATCACAACAGGATTCTTTACTGGCAGCGGTTGAAAAAGGAATTGTTATATTGATTGGTGCAACGACAGAAAATCCATCCTTTGAAGTTATATCTCCACTCCTTTCGCGATGTCAGGTTTATATCTTAAAGGAACTTTCCAAGTCAGAATTGATTCAAATTGTCCATCAGGCACTTTCGACGGATGAATTTTTAAAAAAGAAAAAAATTTTAGTAAAAGAAGACAGTGCGCTACTACGTTTTTCCGGCGGCGATGCAAGAAAACTATTGAATCTGCTTGAACTCGTGGTGAACGCTGTGGATGAAAATGAAATAATCATCACAGATAAACTGGTACAAGACGTTGCTCAGGAAAAAATAGCACTTTACGATAAAAACGGAGAACAACATTATGATATTATCAGTGCATTCATAAAGTCAATGCGTGGCTCCGATCCTAACGCTGCTATTTACTGGTTGGCACGAATGATTACCGGTGGTGAAGATGCCTTGTTTATTGCCCGTCGAATGGTCATTTTCTCCAGCGAAGACATTGGAAATGCGAATCCGACTGCACTTGTAAT
>JAYSPU010000089.1:0-4442 GCA_043721935.1 Bacteroidota bacterium
AACTTGCTACTCACACCAGATTCACCATTATCTGATTCTTTTCTACTTTATCACCTTTGATAACGTGAATCTTTTTAATGACTCCATCAGCGGGCGACTTTAAAATGTTTTCCATTTTCATGGCTTCGAGTACAACAATAGCGTCTCCTTTTTTAATGGTTTGTCCGCTGGCGACCATTACATTCAGCACCATCCCCGGCATTGGTGCTTTAATATCATTCACTTTTTTACCGGCCGTTACATCGATACCCATCTTTTGTAAAAGCTCATCGTATTTGTCTTTCAACTGAATTTTAAAAACAGAATGGTTTACTTTTATTTCAAAACTTTTTTCTGAAGCATCGTGTGAGATAACTTCAGCAGTCATCGATTTACTGTTATAAAGAATATGAAATTTACCTTTTTTATACTCCAGTATATCAGCATTGAAAGGCGTGGCGTCTAACACTATTTGTCCATCTTCTTTTGTCGCTTCAATAATCTGGTCCTGAATGTGGATTTTATACATAAAAGTAAAGGTAGAAAAAAGATCAATTCCTGAGCTATATAGCCTGTTCGCCGTTCAATATTGCTGATCTTACTTTCCGGCAAAAGATGATGATATTAAAAGCCTGAATTAAAAAAGTCTGTTACTTTTGGGCATGTTTAGAATTTCCGTAGGTATTGCAATTTGTTTGGTCCTGTTTAGTTGTGGTCAGCCTAAACAATTAACCGTTCCTCTTACTAAGTCTACCGTAAAAAGCGATCGTTCTTCGTATCAGGCAACGTACACTTCTTACTTTGATCTGATTCATACTAAACTGGAACTGAAGCCTATCTGGAAAGAACACACAATGGAAGGAATTGCTACACTCATTTTAAAACCTCATTTTTATCCGGCCGACTCCATCGTTTTGGATGCCAGAGGAATGATCATTAAAAGAGCAGGTATCCTTAAAAACAATCAATTTGTTCCGCTTTTATATCGGTACAATTCTCTTCAACTGACTATTCAATTCGATACAATTTATTCCGCTGCTGAAACAATCGCTCTTCAAATTGAATACCTCGCACAACCGGAAACTATTAAACAAGAAGGTAGTGCTAGTATTAAAAGTAATCGCGGATTGTTTTTTATAAATCCGGATAGCAGCAATAAAACCAAGCCAACTCAATTGTGGACACAAGGTGAAACAGAATCGAACTCGGGTTGGTTTCCAACTATTGAATCACCGAGTCAACGAATGACTCAGGAAATTTATCTTACCGTTGACACTTCATTTACTACTGTGTCAAACGGACTTTTACTTTCCTCTAACCGAAACATTGACGGTACACGAACTGACTACTGGAAACAATCATTACCGGCCGCACCTTATTTAACTATGATTGCTGTTGGTGATTTTGCAAAAACAACAGACAAATGGCATAATCTGGAAGTCAGTTATTATGTAGATCCATTGTATGAAAAATATTCTCGCTTGATCTTCGGACATACACCGGAAATGCTGGAGTTCTATTCAAGTATTTTAGGTGTTAAATATCCGTGGGAAAAATATTCGCAAATCGTCGTGCACGATTACATTTCCGGTGCAATGGAAAATACCACTGCAGTTATTCATGGAACGAATATGCAACAAGATTCACGCGAGTATGGTGACTACAACTATGAACATTACATCGCACACGAACTTTTTCATCATTGGTTCGGCGATTTAGTCACGTGTGAATCGTGGAGCAACATTACACTCAATGAAGGCTTTGCTACCTATGGCGAATATTTGTGGAACGAATATAAATTCGGACGGGAAGAAGCTGACTATTACAATTCACGTGAGCTGCTTGGGTACTTGAATTTTGCAAAACAAAAAGATGCTCCGCTTATCCGAACTCAATTTATTCATCGTGAAGAAATGTATGATCCTATTTCATATAACAAAGGCGGACTTGTCTTGCACATGCTACGTAAGTACACCGGTGACAAAGCTTTTTTTGCATCATTGAAATTGTATTTAACAAAACACGCCTATCATGCCGTTGAATTGGCTGACTTAAGAATAGCTTTTGAAGAAATAACCGGTGAAGATCTAAATTGGTTTTTCAATCAATGGTTTTTACAAGCCGGATATCCGAATTTAGACATTTCACATTCGTGGTCGGAAGAAAATAAAACGGAAACTATTCTCATCAAACAACATTCTAATAAAATTGAGAACGAGCCATACAAACTTCCTATGACTATTGATTTTTACAATGGAAAATTAATTCGAAAAGAAAAAATCATTCTTGATAAAAATGAACAGACCTTTAATTTTACTTTTCCGACTAAACCGGATCTGGTAAATGTTGATGCAGAAAAAATGCTGCTTTGCAAAAAAACGGATTCCAAATCAAATTCCGAATGGCGATTTCAATTGGAACATGCTCCACTCTATCTCGACCGTTATGAAGCGTTTAAATTTCTTGCCGACTCTGATGCTACTACTGAATCTACAGCAAAACTAATTGCCACTGCACTAGATGACAAATATTGGAATATCCGGAACCTTGCGCTTAATTCAATTTCGGAAATCGCAAAAAACAATCCTGCTAAAATTAAAGAGAAATTAATTAGTCTGGCTCAAAAAGATCCTAAGTCTACCGTAAGGGAAAATGCATTACGGGCTCTGGGAAAATACTATCCTTACGAGGAAATGAAACCCATTTTTGAAAAAGCATTGACAGACGAATCGTATGATGTAGAAGGAGCTGCATTGAATATAATTTATCTGAAAGAACCAAACTATGCAGCTGTTCTAGCACCGACACTAGAAAAAGATACAGGAAGTGGTGTTTATACTGCCTTATCTGAAGTGTACAAAGGCAACAGCAACAGCTATCCTTTTTTCAAACGTGCTTTAAAATTTGCAAAAGGCGGCGACAAGATTGAAGTTGTTAGGAACTTTCAATTTTACCTTTCCAATAAGAGTGATCCGGAAGAAATAGAGAGTGGATTTATACTACTCGTTGAAAATAGAAAAAGCACAAATTCACGTTGGGCAAAGAGCGAGTATTTAAAAAATATGAATGCCTTGATAGAAAACATAAAAGAGAAAGTCGCAAAACTGGAAGTAGCTTCAAAAAAAGAAAGTGATCAACAGTCTGCTCAAAAAAGCGAATTAAATACGCTACTTGCACTCGTAACCAGACTCAACGCATTGATTCCTGTTAAATGATGCGAAAATTGTTTTTTCTATTATTACTCATTCCATTCAGGTCGATCGGTGGCACAGACGATTCGGTGGCAGGAAAATATTCCGTATCAGTCAGTGGAAATCTTGGTTTTATAATTGCGCACCGGCCTTCTCTCCAGCCTTTACAGGAAGGTCATGTCAAAGGATTTGATATTAATGTTGCAAAAAAAAGTACAGGTAATAAACAATGGGAACAGGATTTTCTATTTCCTGAAACCGGACTCATTTTTTCTTTCTTTGACTTAGCAACAACTAAACTTGGAAACGGTTATACCATCTATCCCTATGTAGATTTCCCTCTTTCCAAAAAAGGAAATTTTCATTTTCGTTATGGCATGGGAATCGGTTACATCGATCGAATCTTTGATAAAGACGAGAATTATAAAAATGCGGCCATTGGTTCACACCTGAATGGCGTCATTCATTTTGATTTACATTATGAGCAAGAAATAAATAAGTCGAATTTCATTTTTTTCGGAGCAGGTATCACACATTTTTCAAATGGAAGTTTTAAAATTCCAAATCTCGGCATCAACATCGCATTATTGAATGCAGGCTTTAAAAAATCTTTTGGCAGTACGACATTAAACAGGAAACCAATAGATGAAATCATAATACGAAAACCGAAAACAACCATCGGTATTGCCGGCGCAATGAAACGCATTTATCCGGCGTATGGAAAACAATACTATGCCGCTACACTTTCGGGATTGCGATTAATGCCCATGTTGAAAAAAAGTTACTGGGGAATTGGAGCTGATCTATTCTATGACAATTCAATTGTCCCTCGCCTTGATAAACTAAACAATGTAACCCATTCATCATCTGATAATTTTCGTGTTGGAATATTTGGCGCGTACAATTTGCAAGTCGGCAACATCGGATTAATGTTCAACATGGGTGGTTATCTCTACAACAAATGGAAAGACGACGGTAATATTTATCATCGCATTTGCCTCCGCTATAACTGGACAAAAAGTTTTGTCTGCATCAACCTCAAGACTCATTATGCAAGAGCAGATTTTTTTGAGATTGGGACGGGAATCCGGTTATAGATGATAAGTTACAAGGTAAAAAAATGACCGCTCAACCATGTACCCAGACCATGAATTTATTCATGGTATTTTCAAAAAGTCAAAAAAGTCCATTCAGCAATTACACAGACCATAAAACCTCTCCTGGAACATTTTGAATTTATTGAGATCATTGCCCTATCAGCTTCCCGCTTCC
>JAYSPU010000090.1:0-3216 GCA_043721935.1 Bacteroidota bacterium
AATGCTTTTAAAGATCCTCATAATGCAGCCGTTAAGGTCATTAAAGAAGGATTATTGAAACTTGGAATTATTCAAAAAGAGGAAGAATACATAATCTATTTTCCGCACGGAACTTCTCATTATCTTGGCCTGGACGTTCACGATGCAGGAACTAAAAATAAATTGAGGCCAGGCAATGTTATAACCGTCGAACCGGGAATTTATATCCCTGAAGGCAGTAAATGTGACCCAAAATGGTGGAATATTGGAATTCGAATCGAAGATGATGTATTGATTTTAATCGATGGCTTCGAGAATTTGTCTAATGATTGTCCCCGGAAGATACCGGAAATAGAGGATCTGATGAAAGAAAAGTCCTTTTTGAACAAATAGCGGCTAGTAATTCTGGATATTTAGAAAAAAAAGCTTTTTTAAAATCTTTTTTTATCTATATTTGCAGCCCCTTAAAATAATAATCGCTGAAGAAGCGAATGCAGTTAAAGTCTTAAGAAAATGGCAAAAAAAGGAAATAGAATTCAAGTAATCCTTGAATGTACAGAACACAAAACCAGCGGTCAGCCTGGTATGTCTCGTTACATTACTACTAAGAACAAGAAGAATACGACAGAGCGTATTGAATTAAAAAAATTCAATTCTGTTTTAAAACGTATGACCGTTCACAAAGAAATTAAATAACCATCCCTAATAGTCGAAAGGAATTAAGTCATGGCAAAAAAAGTTGTTGCAACCCTGAAATCAGGAAAAGGAAAAGAATTTTCTAAAGTAATTAAAATGATTAAAAATCCGGAAACGGGTTCTTATCATTTTAAAGAAGAAGTCGTTCACAACGATCACGTGAAAGACTTTTTGAAAGATAAATAAGCAATTTATAAACTCATTTAAAGGAGCTTCTTTCCATCCGGGAGAAGCTCTTTTTATTACCTGCTATTTTTAAAAACATGGGGTTATTTGATTTTTTTTCTAAAGAAAAAAAGGAAAGCCTGGACAAAGGTCTTGAAAAGACAAAGACCAGTTTGTTTTCCCGA
The DNA here is from genome assembly GCA_043721935.1 of Bacteroidota bacterium. Classification (GTDB taxonomy): domain Bacteria; phylum Bacteroidota; class Bacteroidia; order AKYH767-A; family 2013-40CM-41-45; genus JADKIH01. The sequence goes on from JAYSPU010000090.1 coordinate 1,026, forward strand.
CTAGCGAAAGCTGTAGTTGGGAAATCAACCGTGGATGCTGAAGTGTTGGATAATCTGGAAGAAATATTAGTCTCTTCAGATGTTGGTGTTGCTACCACGTTGAAAATAATACGCCGTCTGGAAGAACGTGTATCGAAAGAGAAATATGTCAGTACAGACGATTTGAACTCGCTATTAAAAAATGAAATCGCAGCATTACTGGCTGAGAATAATTCGGACAATGGCGATTTAGAATTTTCATTACCGGCCGATAAAAAACCGTATGTCATTATGGTTGTTGGTGTCAATGGTGTTGGAAAAACTACAACCATTGGAAAGCTGAGTTATCAATTTAAAAAGGCCGGAAAAAAGGTCTTGTTAGGTGCCGCAGATACGTTCCGAGCTGCTGCAGTTGATCAATTAGATGTTTGGAGTAAGAGAGTAGATGTCCCAATTATTAAACAACCCATGGGTTCTGATCCGGCGGCCGTTGCTTTTGATACGGTTCAATCTGCCGTTGCACAAGGAGTTGATGTTGTCATCATTGACACAGCAGGTCGCTTGCACAATAAAATCAACCTGATGAATGAGCTGACCAAAATAAAACGGGTCATGCAAAAAGTCATTCCGGATGCTCCTCATGAAATATTATTAGTGCTGGATGCCTCTACAGGTCAAAATGCCATCGAACAAGCAAAGCAATTTACATTGGCAACAGAAGTAAACGCATTGGCGCTTACTAAACTGGATGGAACTGCAAAAGGCGGAGTGGTCATAGGTATTTCAGATGAATTTAAAATTCCGGTTAAATATATTGGAGTAGGAGAAAAGATGGAGGACTTGCAAACCTTTAATAAAAAAGAATTTGTTGATTCGTTATTCAACGAAACAGGCGCATGAGAACAAAATCATTAAAGAAAAACAAGATCAATGTAATAACTCTTGGATGCTCGAAAAATATATTTGACAGCGAAGTGATGATGGGCCAATTACGGGCAAATAAATTTGATGTTGTGCATGAATCAACAGATGACGATTCTTCAATTGTCATCATTAATACATGCGGTTTCATCGACAATGCTAAACAGGAAAGTATTGATACCATATTGGAATTTGCAAGAGCAAAAGAGGAAGGAAAAATAGACAAGTTAATCGTCACCGGTTGTCTGAGCGAACGCTATAAGCCTGAATTGCAAAAAGAAATACAACACGTAGATGATTTTTTCGGCACACGTGATCTTCCAAAATTATTAAAATCATTAGGTGCCGATTATAAACACGAACTCATTGGCGAGCGCTTGCTCACGACACCTCAGCATTTTGCATATCTGAAAATTTCTGAAGGGTGTGATCGTCCGTGTTCTTTCTGTGCAATTCCTCTCATGCGTGGAGTTCACAAGAGTACTCCGATAGAAGAATTAGTTCTACAAACAAAACAGTTGGCATCGAAAGGTGTAAAGGAATTGATTCTGATTGCTCAGGATCTTACTTTTTATGGTTTGGATATCTATGGCAAAAGAAATTTATCAGACTTGCTACGACAACTTTCAGATGTTGAAGGAATTGAATGGATTCGATTGCACTATGCGTATCCATCCGGATTTCCTATGGATATTCTGGATGTAATGAATGAAAGGGAAAATATTTGCAAATATCTGGATATGCCACTTCAACACATTTCAAATAAAATGTTGAAGAGTATGAGACGGGGAATAACAAAGGAAAAATCAATTGAACTGGTAAAAACAATTCGGGAGAAAGTTCCCGGTATTACGATTCGAACGACTCTCATTGCCGGTTATCCTGGTGAAACAGAAGCGGATTTTGAAGAAATGAAAGAGTGGGTTGAAGTAACCAGATTTAACAGGTTAGGAATTTTTACCTATTCACACGAGGAAAACACGCATGCATTTAATTTGATTGACGATGTTTCAGATGATGACAAGCGGTTACGTGCATCGGAAGTAATGCAAATTCAGCAAGGAATTTCTGCCGACTTAAATGAAACCATGATTGGCCGGACTGTTAAAGTTTTGGTAGATCGCAAAGAAGGAAATTATTTTATCGGTCGCACAGAAGCAGACTCGCCGGAAGTAGATAATGAAGTATTATTAGACGCTGCAACGAACTATGCACGTATCGGTCATTTTGTAAATGTCCGGATTGACAGCACAACTGACTTTGATCTTTTTGGAACGATTGTGTAAATAAG
>JAYSPU010000091.1:0-2645 GCA_043721935.1 Bacteroidota bacterium
TTATGGATGGTCAATGAAAAATTTATTGCGCAACAATTCCTGATTAAAAGTTTACTTGAAGTTATTTATAAGATTGATGTTCGGACACCTGTTTCAAAAGCTGCATACAATACCGTCGTAAAACGATTAGCAACCAATGGAATCAAATGTGAAATTTATGCGAATGCAAAATCAAAACCTTTAAAGGTTTATTATGTAGGCGGACAAACAGAAGATGTATTGGGAACATTCATGATGCTGGAAAAATCTTCCACTCCATTCATTACAGAGATTCCGGGATTTAACGGTTATCTGACACCACGCTACACAGTTGAATTGAATGACTGGCGCTCCAATTCACTTTTCAATTATCAATTGAATGACCTGAAATGTGTCAGCATTTCGTATGAACATTATCCGCAAAACTCTTTTTCCATCACCAATGAAAATGGAAAATTTATAGTGTATCCGCTACGTCCTTCGCCAATGGCAAAAACGGCACCGATTCCAACCGATAGCATAGCTATTGAAAATTATCTCTCCTTTTTTCAGAATCAGGGATTCGAAACGTGGGAGAGAAATATGACCGACAAACAAAAGGATTCAATCCTGGCCATACCGGCACCGATAAAAGTAAGTGTAATTGACAGCAAGAACAATGAAAAGTCCATCGACCTTTATCCAATGGCCATTTCAAAAACGTCCTTATCACAATTTGATGATGACGGAAATCCATTGAAGTATGATTTGGACCGGATGTTCGGAATCATCCGTCCTGAAAATGAATGGGTAACAGTACAACACTTTTCTTTTGATCGGATTTTGAGGCGATTAGATGATTTTGACACCGGAAAAAACAAAAAACAAGGAGTTGCTCCGGTTCTTTGATAATTGTTAATATCCCATCCTTTCAGCATCTGATTTTCTTTTGCAGTCTAGCCATTATCGAGTACGTTTGTGGCAATTATTGGCTGTAAAAAAGAAGTTTTTAATACTTCTGCAGTCTTCATCCATCTTTAAAATTCATTGCAATGAAATTCATTGTATCAAGCGGAACATTGCTCAGACAATTACAGCAAATCAGTGGCGTATTAAATTCGAGTAATCCCCTGCCTATTCTGGATAATTTCCTTTTTGTGGTAGAACAAATGACGCTTACTATTTCTGCATCCGATCTTGAATCGACGATGACAACTTCCATCACTTTGAACGAAGGAAAGTCGAATGGAAAAATAGCGGTGCCGGCAAAGATATTATTGGACACATTAAAGTCGCTTCCTGATATTCCTTTGACATTTTTAATTGATGATAAATCACATGCAATTGAAATCGTTTCTGAAAATGGAAAATATAAGTTAACAGGATTTGACGGAGAAGAATATCCGAAAGTTCCGCAACTGGAAGGTTCAAAAGCATTTTCAATAAAAGCATCTGCTTTACAAAAAGCCATCAACAAAACATTTTTCGCTACAGGAAATGACGAATTACGTCCGGTTATGTCAGGAGTGTTTTTTCAACTGGGGAAAGAGAATGTGATTTTTGTTGCAACCGATGCACACAAACTTGTACGATATAAAAGATTAGACTGTACAGCGCCTTCTGAAGCCGCTTTCATTGTTCCGAAGAAACCGTTGAACTTATTGAAGAGCATTCTTTCTTCAATTGATGATGACGTAATGTTGAAATATACCGACCAGAACGTCCTGTTTGAATTTGGAAATTACTCATTGGTTTGCCGATTGATCGATGGACGTTATCCGAATTACGAAGCAGTTATTCCAATTGAGAATCCGAACAAGTTGACCATTAAGCGTACCGATTTATTAGGTTCTGTTCGTCGTGTTTCAATCTTCTCAAATAAAACAACACACCAGGTTCGTCTTAAAATTACAGGACAGGAATTACAAATCAGTGCCGAAGATCTGGATTTTGCAAATGAAGCCAACGAACGATTGACGTGTAATTATTCAGGCGAAGACATGGAGATCGGTTTCAATGCACGTTTCTTAAGCGACATGCTTTCGAATCTGGATTGTGAAAATGTAAACCTTGAAATGTCAGCACCGAATCGTGCCGGAATTTTAGTACCGGCTGATGCTTCAGAAGAAGCAGAAGATGTATTGATGCTGGTAATGCCGGTGATGTTAAATAATTAAAAAAAATCCGTCCATGCTTTGTTTCAATAAAGCATGGACTTTTTCATTCTGCTTTATTCGTGCTCTTAGAAGTCTCAGCCTTCTTGTTTTTCCCTTCGTTTTCATGTGGAACATTACAGACGATGAAAATTATGAGACCGATATAGAACAGCACAAACAATTTGTGATACACATTGAAACGTCCCATCAGTTAATCAGGTTGGCACCTTTAATATTCGAAATATCAATCAGCCGACCTAATTTTTTATGTGCATCAATATCCGTTGAGGATCGTGCGGCCTGATAATACAAAATATTTTCTGAAGGAATAAAATAGTATTCAATTTGCGCTTCGGGAATGTTGTATCTGGAAATGATCATTCCTTCGTCGTGTTTTCCATCGAAGAAAATAAAATGTCCTTGATGAAAAACCAAGTGTTGAAGTTCTCGACTACTCATACTCGTTAATTTGAATTGTTAGGACTTATAATATATCCATGAAACTGACGAAATGAAAATCTAATTTGGCAA
>JAYSPU010000092.1:0-12084 GCA_043721935.1 Bacteroidota bacterium
TTCTTCACGATCCGGAGTTTTTAATTCTCGATGAACCTTTCACCGGATTCGATCCAATTAATGCAGAGCTAATCAAAAACGAACTGCTTGAGCTTCGGAAAAAAGGAACGACTATCGTCTTGTCGACGCACAGGATGGAAAGCGTAGAAGAATTGTGTACTCACATTGCCTTGATCAATAATGCCAGAGTCATTCTGAATGGTGCGGTTCCTGATATTCGAAAGCAATTTAAAAGCAATATGTTCGAGATCCGGTATTTCGGGAATCGTATAGGTTTTACGCATGCATTGTGGACAGGATTTGAACTGGTTGATTTGATTGAAAGTCCGGATGGAAATTATGCACGGGTTAAAATGCTGAATAATCAAAAACCAAACGATCTGATTAAGTCGTTGTTGTCGGAAGTTGAAATTATCAGTTTCAATGAAGTCGTTCCTAGTATCAATGATATATTTATTCAAAAAGTTAATGAATCTGAATTGGTCGCTTAAACTTGCCACTCACTATGAACAAAATTATCCTCGTAATAAAAAGAGAATACTTAACGCGTGTCAGAAAAAGATCTTTTCTGATTATGACAATTCTTGGTCCATTACTCATGGGCGGAATTTTCACTGCCGTTTTTCTTCTTGATAAAGTTGATACAGAAGTAAAAACAATTGCCATTATCGATCAGACTCATATTTTCAAGGATAAATTTAAAAATACAGATCGCATCCTTTTTGTTTATCCTGATATATCACTTGATTCAGCTCGGTCTGGAGGAAAAAGAAATGGTTATTTCGGAGTGCTTCTCATTCCTGAAACTGAAAAGCTATCAGCGTTGGAAAAAGCGGTTACTTTTTATAGTGAGTCGCAACCGGGATTTGATGTCATCTCAAGAATTAAATTCACAATTGAAAAAGAAATAAATACATACAAATACATCGCTGCCGGAATTGATGAAAAAAAATTAGCCAGTATAAGAACCGATGTCGAAATCAGAACACGTGATCTTGAAAATAAAGAAACCAGTACACCGCTGACTTCCGGTTTAGGTTTTGCAGGCGGACTACTTATTTACCTGTTCATTTTCATTTATGGTGCAATGGTGATGCGAGGAGTATTGGAAGAAAAAACAAGTCGCATTGTTGAGGTGATAATTTCATCCATAAAACCATTTCAATTGATGATGGGGAAAATCATCGGTGTAGCGCTGGTTGGATTAACTCAATTTTTACTTTGGGTTGTGTTGACGGGAGTTATCTATTCGGGAGTAAATTCATTTATGGTCAAGGATAAGTCGGAGCAGGTGAAAACCATGATGCAAATGAATAGTGTAAATGCATTGCAGAAAACCGGAGATTCAGGTGGCGTTGAAAGCATAGAAAAAATAGACAAGGGTGCAATGCTTGCGGAAATGATTGACTCTATTAACATTCCATTGTTAGTTGGCATGTTCATTTTTTATTTTCTTGGTGGATACTTATTATATAGTGCATTGTTTGCAGCCATTGGTGCTGCTGTCGATTCAGAAACCGATACGCAGCAATTCATGTTGCCTGTAACAATTCCGCTTATCATTGCATACATAGCCGCTGCTAATGTGATCAATAATCCGCAAGGTAATGTTGGCTTTTGGTTTTCCATTATTCCTTTCACCTCGCCAATTGTTATGATGGTGAGAATACCATTTGGTGTTCCATGGGAGCAAATTGTGTTGTCAATGGTAATGCTCATTGCCGGATTTATCTTTACTACCTGGCTAGCTTCTCGTATTTACAGAACGGGAATTTTAATGTATGGTAAAAAAGTTTCTTATAAAGAATTGTGGAAATGGATTCGGTATCATAATTAATAAATATTCACTGTTTGCGTATTGCAATACTTGATCTTGGTACAAATACTTTTCACTGTCTCATTGTTTCAGTGAGTAAAAATGGTGTATGCAAGCAAGTGTTTAAATCAAAGTCTGTTGTCAAGTTAGGCGAAGGAGCCATTCATAAAAATAGCATTGCTCCAATTCCTTTCGCGCGCGGTGTTAAAATCATTCAGCATTATCATTCAATTTTGCTTGAACACAAGCCTGAGCAAATATTCGCTTTCGCTACTTCCGCTATTCGAAGCGCTGATAATGGGAAAGATTTTGTAGAGGCAGTTAAAGAAAAAACGGGAATTGAAATTCAGGTTATCTCCGGCGACCGTGAAGCTGAATTGATCTATTTAGGAGTCAGAAGTTGTGTAGAACTAGATAAAAATCCTGTGTTGATAATGGATATCGGTGGCGGTAGTACAGAATTTATTATTGCCAATCACAAAGAAGTTTTTTGGAAGCAAAGTTTTAATATTGGAGCTGCCAGATTATTGGAAATTTTTAAGCCTTCTGATCCAATTGCAAGTGATGAGATAGAATCAATCCGATCTTTCTTAATGCTAACTCTTGAACCGTTAATTGAAAGCATGAAAAAGTTTTCCATTCAAAGGCTTGTCGGCTCCTCCGGTTCATTTGATACATTTGCAGAAATGATTGGTCATCGGTTTCATGGTAAAAATGTAATTAAAAATAAAACCACTTATGATTTTAGTCTGGACGAATTCCTTGCCCTCCACCAAATACTTTTGCTCTCTAAAACCCGAACAAGAAAAAAAATGAAAGGCCTTGTCAAAATGAGAGTGGACCTGATCGTTATTGCATCTATTTGTACTGAATTAATAGTCAAGCAATTTGGCTTGTCAAAAATGACGCTGTCAAAATTTGCTTTGAAGGAAGGAGCACTGATGGAAATCCTATCTTTGCAAGATCGGAATAGATCTACTCAATAATTAATATTCAAATTACCTTAACGTGAAAGTACTCATCATAGACGACGAAAAAGCAATTTGTAATACACTGAAGGAAATTCTGCTGTATGAAAAATACGAAGTGGAAATTGCTAACGATGGAATGGAAGGCCTGAAAAAAGCGGAAGGCGGTGGATTTGATATGGTTTTTTGTGATATCAAAATGCCGAAAATGGACGGACTGGAAGTGCTTGCGAAACTCCAGCAAATGGATCCGGATTTACCTGTTGTCATGATATCAGGACATGGTACAATTGAAACTGCTGTTGAAGCAATAAAATCAGGTGCTTATGATTATATAGCGAAACCTCCTGATTTAAATCGAATCCTGGTTACTGTTCGTAACGCCATGGATAAATCAAAATTAGTTTCTGAAACAAAAACTCTTAAAAAGAAAGTATACAAAACTCATGAAATCATAGGTAATTCAGAAGCTATTCTGAATATTCGTGAAATGATTGACCGGGTAGCGCCAACTGAAGCTCGTGTGTTGGTTACAGGTGGAAATGGAACAGGGAAAGAGTTAGTGGCGAGATGGATTCACGAGAAGAGTAATCGCGCAACCGGACCATTGATTGAGGTTAATTGCGCTGCCATTCCAACGGAATTAATCGAAAGTGAATTGTTTGGTCATGAGAAAGGCGCATTTACCTCTGCTATCAAACAACGACTTGGAAAGTTTGAACTTGCAAATAACGGTACATTGTTTCTGGATGAAATTGGTGACATGAGTTTGTCGGCTCAATCTAAAGTGTTACGTGCTTTGCAGGAAAACAAAATCAGCAGAGTTGGAGGCGAAAAAGAAATCAATGTGAATCCACGGGTAGTCGCTGCAACCAATAAAGATTTGAGAGCAGAAATTGAAAAAGGAAATTTCAGAGAGGATTTATATCATCGGTTAAGTGTAATAGTAATCGATGTGCCTTCGTTGAATGACAGAAAGGATGATATTCCAATCCTTGCTGAACATTTTCTGGATTTGATTTGTGAGGAATCCGGAATGCCAAAGAAAGCATATACACCGGAGGCGTTGAAGCAATTGCAAAAGGTAAATTGGACAGGAAATATTCGTGAATTAAGAAATGTAGTAGAACGATTAATTATTTTGTCCGACAAAAAAATTACTGATAAAGACGTCATTCGTTTTGCCTCTAAAAATTAAATTATGTCAAATAAGATTCAAACAATTCGTCGATTTCATCAGGAGTTTAAAAGCTTTAGGTATACTGATATGACACCGGTAGCTTCTTCTGAATATCTGGAAGCTGTAACCGAAGTCGATCAAAATGGGAATATTACCATTGAATCTAAATTTGATATGGATGGAGAACTGGAAGAGCGAAATACGTATACTTATGATCAACTAGGTAAAATGACGGAACACATCTTGTATTTTGCCATTGATGATGTGTATGAAAAGCGGGTTCTGATCAGAGATGATAAAGGTAATGCATTATCTGAAACGAAATATTACGGAGGCGAAGCTGGTGAAAAAACAGAATACGAGTATGCAACTGATGGAAAGATTGTAGGTGTTCGTTATTATGATGAAGAAGGAGACTTTTTTCAACATGAAGTTTTAACATACAATGAGAAAAGAAATCCACTCGAAAGAATAACGTATAATAAAGACGACAAAAAGATCCAACACATTACTTTTTTGTCTGACGATCAATACAAAATTATTGATGAGGAATACGATGCAAAAGGTGCATTGTTGAGCCGTACGGAGATACAATTAAATGAAAATGGGAAAGAGTCGAAATCCTTCCAAACCAATGCTCAGGGGAAAGTGATTGCTTCAGTTGAAAACATATACGATGACCGTGGAAATGTCATCCGAAGGGTTCATAAAGATTTCCACCCTAAAACAGTCAAATTTGTTTACGATGAACAAGACAGGTTGATTGAACAAGAGCTTTTTGATGGAAATGGTACACTTTTACGAAAAAATCTCTATGATTATGATGATGATGGGAATATGATGTCTGAGCAAACGTATGAAATTGACTCTTCCAGAGGTGGAAAAGACAAGCACTATGCATTGAGATATGAATATCTTCTTTCAGTCTAAAATATTATTGTTTGTTAACTTTATTAAATATAGCTTACATACTATCTGCGATAGTGTTAAATTAAATTTGCTGTTTTTATGTTGCGTTCATCAGGCAAACTAGTATTGATTATTTTATTTATTTTATTAACCAGAAATGTTGCTAAGTGTTCCTCGGCATTGGATTCATTATCCGATAGAGGAGTTGCTTTGTATTTGCAAAGTGATTACAAGTCTGCAATTGTTGTGTTTGATAGCTGTGTAAATCTTTGTATTAAGGAAAGCAATAAGAAAGTCTTAGCTAATGTTTACAATAACCTGGGTAATTGCTATTCCCAAAAAGGAGATGAAGTAACTTCTCTGAATTATTATCAAAAAAGTTTAAAGATTGCGGAAGAAAACGGAGATAAGAGACGGATGGCAAAAACCATTCAGAATATCGGGACCTGGTATTCTGATCATGGTGATTTGACAAAAGCATTAGTGTATCATCGGAAGGCTCTCCAATTGGCTACTGAAGTTTCTGACTCTATAGTAATCGCTGATTGTCTCAATAACGAAGGAATTATTTTTGAACAACAAAAGGATTATGCAAGTGCTTTAGATGTATATGCAAAAGCATTAGGTTATTATAGAATATTGAATGATGAATCAAGATTAGCTCTCGGACTGAATAACCTTGGAATCGTTTACAAATATTTAAAGGATTATCCAAAGTCAATCCAGTATTACACCGAGTCGATCAAGTATTCTGAAAAGAGTGGTGATCAGTTTACAATGGCTGCCAATCTTAATAATCTGGGAAATGTTTATGTGTTAACCGGTAATTATAACAAGGCGATTGATCTATATAATCAATCACTGAAGGTCGCTAACAAAATTAATGCTTCTAATATTATTTATGAAGTATATGAAGGTATGTCTGATGTATATAAACTCGAGAAAAATTATCAAAAAGCGTATGAGTACAGATTGATACATGAAGAGGAAAAAAGTAAATATTTAAATGAAGAAAGTACCCGTCAAATAAATGAACTACAGGCAAAGTATGAAAGTGAAAAGAAGGAAGCTGAGATAAGTACTTTAAAGCAACAGGAGGAAATTAATACTCTTACTATTTTTCGGCAGGATTTAAAAATTAAAAATCGGAATGGAATTATAATTGCCATTATCATATTTATCGCGGGTATGCTTTTTTCAATCTATTTGTTTTTTAGTCGTCAAAAATTGAAAAATTCTATTGCAAATGAAAAGGCAGTTAGGGAAGCGGAGGAAAGTGAGCGGATTCGTATTGCAAAAGATATTCACGATGAATTAGGTGCTGAACTTTCTAAAGTTCATTTCCTTGCAGAATCGATGACGCGTGAAAATTCGTCATCTTCGATAAATAGTAATTTGAAGACCATTTCTGAGCGTTCAAAATTAATGATCGATAACATGCGAGATTTGATTTGGGCACTTACTCCCGGTCATATGACAATCGATGGATTGCTCAGCAGAATTCGAGAATACAGCTCAGATTTTCTTGATGATTTTAACATTGAACTTAATATTGATTTTCCTGAGGAAGTTCCGGAAAAAGCTATTCTAAGAGAGGCGTACCGAAATATTTTTTTAATGGTTAAAGAAGCCTTGCACAATGTTGTAAAACATAGTATGGCTACGTCCGTAGATTTGAAAGCTGCAATTGTGAATGGAGATTTTTCAATTAGCATAGCTGATAATGGAAAAGGCTTTCAATCTACACTATTGACTGCAGGGAATGGCTTGAAAAACATAAAACACAGAGGCATTGCAATGAAAGCTTCTGTAGATGTAATAGGAGAACAAAATGCAGGTACAATATTTAAATTCAGTGTGCCGGTCGAAGGAATCATAGCTTTATAATACTACTTATGTGGTATTCTTGTAAAGTTTAAATTTTTTATCATTGTGAAATGAATATACGTGTTGGAATAGTTGAAGATGAAAAACAGATTCGTGAAAGTCTGTCCGCGCTAATTGGCGGAAGTCCGGGATTTGAGTGTTCAGCTGTTTTTGAATCTGCAGAGGAGGCCATTATCAGAATTCCTAATTATAACCTGGATGTTGTACTAATGGATATTCATCTTCCCGGTAAATCAGGCATACAATGCGTTCAGGAACTCAAAGAAATGAACGTTAAGACACTCTTTGTTATGTGTACTTCTGTTGAAGATGCCGATTCAGTGTTTCAGGCTTTAAAGGCTGGCGCATGTGGTTATTTATTAAAGATCACAACACCTGTTAAACTATTGGAGAGTATCAGTGAAGCTTATATTGGTGGTTCTCCTATGAGTAGTCATATTGCGCGTAAGGTTGTGACTTCCTTTCAACAAGTTGATCAGTTTCCCGAATTAGAAAAACTGTCTGATCGCGAAAAGGAAATCCTTGTATTGCTTTCAAAAGGATTCAGATATAAAGAAATTGCAGCAAAGCTTTTTATTAGTACAGAAACGGTTCGTAAACACATTCGTAACATATACGAGAAACTGGAAGTGAATTCTCGTACAGATGCTATCAACAAGGTTTATCAACGTAATCCCTAATTAGTTTTTTTGTTTTACCTAAACGGATTTCCGTTTTTTTTGTCAGTCAAATTCAGCTTTTATTAAATACGTCTAAAGTAGTATTGCCGCTACTTAGAGCATACCTTACTTTTATAGCTTAAACAATCAATAATCTAAGCTATGAATTATAAATTCTTATTTGCCTGTAGTTATGCAGTTATTCTTTTAACTACAGCATGCAAGAAGGATAACCCTTCAACGCCGGTTACACCAGTAAACACTAATCCTGTCGTAAATGCAACATCTACTTATTTTGCTCCTTCGGATGCATTTGGTTTATTAGTGGCAGGAAATTTCGGAGGTGCTACAATTCTTTCTGCACAATTTTTTAATTCAGCTGCCGGAAGTAGAGCAATTGCAGGTTCTGTCGATTGGAATGGTAATACATTGACTCAGGGCGGCGATTCTGCTTATTCCTATTTTTCATTTTCGAATCTGAATACTTCCGGTTCTTTATGGAATATCATTGCAGGAACTGTTGTTCCGGCATTTACTGCTACTTATCCGGATTTTCCATCATTGCCGGTGATATCCAGTAGTGGAACTATTTCCCGCGCTGCCGGATTTACCGTAACATTTTCACCTGTTACAGGAGCAGATTCAATCTATGTTACTATTACAGGCTCTGCTTCAAAATCAAAATTAATTGCCGGTTCATCTACATCGTGTGATTTTTCAGCAGCAGATTTCAACGCACTTTCTGCTACTTCTTCCGGACAAGTTAATGTTGGTGCATGGAATCGATATATGCAATCTGTTAGCAGTAAGAACTACTATTTCTATAATAATTCTTCAACCATACAATCGGTTGTTATCCAATAATTCTATTAACTCAACTAATTATGAAAAAATTACTTTTATTTCTCTTGATTTCGTTTCAATTTGCAGCGATCGGTCAGGTTTTAAAAGAGGTAGTCCAACCTCTGTCTGATAAAGCAGTTAAAGGCTATTTATATGACGTTTCAAAAGACGCTCAGGGAAATCTGAATGCTACCTATAAATTCAAAGTGAATAAAAAGAGTGATGAGGTTTCATATGAGGAGTATTCATTCAGTCCTGACTTGAAATTTATGGGAACTAAAGAGGCACATGAGAAAAAGGAGCAGCACGACGATTTTGAGCGTACTTCATTATTAGCAAGTGTAGGTGGCAGTAATTCATTTGATGTATTAAGTATGAAGTTGAAGATGACGAAGGTTGTTTCAATTCTTACCTGGAATCATGAAAAGCAACAATGGTCAGTAAAAAAAGTAATTTCTCGTGAAACAGTTAAAGCTAAAAACGATCAGGGAAAAGTGTATTATGGTTACGCTTCCTATTCTTCATCTGATGATAAAAAATCCGACCTCTTTGTGATTGGAAAAGTAGAGTCAAAAGATAAAAATCAGAACGATAAATTTTATGTCTTATTGATGAATGATCAATTGAATTTGATTGAGAAAGAAATTGATTTAAAGGAAAGTTGTTCTCTCGTCTTTTGTGATCAGTTAAAAAATGATCATGTTATCATGGTCTTCGCTCCTATGAAAGGAGCAGCCGATATTTCAAAATACAAATATTTTGAATATGATATCAGTGGAAATCTTGTTAATCAAACTGAATTCACAAGTCCTGCAAGTGCTTTATTGATTACTGCTTCTGCTGAAGACAATGGAAGTGTTTATTTTTTCGGTACGAGTACCAAGTACCCGGATCCTTTTGAGCGCGTATTCAGTGAGTATGCTCCGATTTTTAATCCGGGTTTTACTCAGGCGAATAATAAACTGGATATGAAATGGGCTAAATCGGCTGAACAGAAAATGGAGAATTTTCATCTCCTGAAACTTAGCGGAAGTAAATTGATGTTTTCATCCACAACGCCGGTGAGTGAGTTCAAATCAAAGTTTGTTACTGCCCCTGGTGATAAAGGAGCGACTCCTTATAATGGCAGTAAGTTTTCGATTGAACAGTTTTCAGTGACACCGGCCGGAGATTATTTAATTGCCGGACAATTATCCGGATCTGTGAATCTGGGTTTGGGAAATCCGCAGAAAACATATGAAGATATTGTTTGTTTTCATCTGGATGCAAATGGTAAATTAAAAGCGCAATATGGAATTGGAAAAGTAAATAATGATAAGAAAAGCGAAATCTTCAGTATGCTTCAGCATTTTTACCCTTCTGCAGATGGTATGAAGATCTACTGGGAATTATTCGAAGTCAAAGGAGTAAAAGGGTATGAGTCATTTCTTGATGCTTATGAAGGGAATGCAACTTTTTATCCGCTATTTTTCCCACGAATGGTTACTATTGATTTAAGCTCAACAAAGTTGGGTGCTGTTCAGGCATTAGGCCAAAACAAATATTTCCTTCGACGTGATTTTATTTCTCTTTACGATAAAGATGAAAAATCAATTTCCTATTTAGGACACGATGAGGATTTTAAAAAACTATGGATAGGGAAAATATTAATTCCTTAATCGGAAGAGTCAGTGCGGAGAACGTATCACACATATACAGTTGTTTTTCGCACCACTTCTGAATCAATGAGAAGAACTTTAAAACTTTTAAACTAAAGACTCTTCAGAGAAAGTTCCAATAAAAAAAGAGGCTGGCACAAAAGTACGTGTTGGCAGTCTCTTTCTTTTTTTAACACACCTGAAGTTTTCTTCAAAAGCGATTTGAAAGGGTTATCTGATTATAATTATTGGATGATCATATCAGAAAATATCTTTGAGGATTGAACAGTTTATTTGAATGGGAAATGCACCGACTTTAAATTCTTAGCAATTCATAAAGGTTAACTTTAACCGATATTTGTTTAGGCTAAAATAAAATCCATCAACAATTAACTATCAAATATGTGATTGTACATTTTATTTGAAAGTGAGTTCTTTGATCATTTAATTGAATTGCCCTGAATTGGGGTTCATGCAAAGGGGAAAAACCAGGGGAAAAATTGCATGGCAAAAGCCTCACAGAGGCAGATTTACTACATGTTTGAGAGGTAGAAATTTCGTAATTAGGAGAAAATAATTTGATCATCCAATCAAGTTTCATTTATCCCCGGGGCGAAATATGTTTAATAAAGAACCTGAATTTTTTCAGTTCAATCTAAAGCTTTTGATACATCCTCTTTTATTATTAAGATCCTAAAAGATCTCTTCCTTTCTTCAGTGCAAGATCAAGGCCTGCTGATTTTTTACCACCTGCTGTTGCATAAAACGGTTGTCCGCCTCCGCCACCTTCTATCTCTTTTGCCAACTCACGAATAATTGTAGTTGCATTCAGATTTTTATCTTTTACTAAATTGTCTGAAAGAATTAATGAGAGCATTGGCTTGCCATCAATCTCTGCACCGGCAAGAAAAATTAAATTATCAACTTGTTGTTTTAATTCGAAGGAAAGATTTTTTATCGCATCTCCGTTCGGAAGATTCACTCGTTCAACCAAAATATTAATTCCATTCGCAGATTTTACTTTAGCAAGTAATTCTTTTTTCACAACTTGAGTTTTCTCTGCTATCAGCTGATCAAGTTGTGATTGCATTGCTCCATTTTCATTCAGCAGGTCTTGCACTCGCTGTGTCAGATCTTTCGGATTTTTCAAAAGCGACTTCAACTGTTCCAATTGATTCGTTTGTTCTGCGAAAAATGCTTCTGCTTTAGTCGCAGTGATTCCTTCAATTCGTCGAACTCCTGCAGCTACTGCACTTTCAGATACAATTTTAAACAAGCCTATTTGTCCCGTCGCAGGAACGTGTGTTCCTCCGCATAATTCTACTGAATACGATCGGTCAAACGTAATGACCCGTACAAACTCTCCATACTTTTCTCCAAATAAGGCAGTAGCACCTAAATCCATTGCTGTTTTTATCGGGACGTTTCTTTGTTCATCAAGAAAAATATTCTCACGAATTTTTTCATTCACTATTTTTTCAATAGCTGCAATTTCTTCGTCAGATACTTTCACAAAGTGAGAAAAGTCAAAACGGGTTTGCTCTTCATTTACCAGTGATCCTTTTTGATTTACATGTGTACCCAGTACTTGTTTTAATGCAGAATGGAGTAGGTGAGTAGCACTGTGGTTATTCGTAATTTGTTTTCGTCTGCTTTTATTCACAACAGCATGAAATGTAGCCTGTAGATTTTCAGGTAATTTGTCTGCATAGTGAATAATCAGATTGTTTTCTTTGTGTGTATCTGTAATGAAAATCTTTTTTCCGTCTGCCTCAAGATATCCTGTATCGCCAACCTGGCCTCCGGATTCTGCATAGAATGGAGTACGATTTAAGACTAACTGAAATTGAGTTTTACCTTTACTTTTTACTTTTCTGTATCGTGATATTTCTGTTTCACTTTCAAGTTCATCGTAACCAACGAAATCCACGGATTCATCATTCTTCATCAACACCCAATCATCAGTGTCAACTACAGCTGCAGCTCTGGATCGTTCTTTTTGTTGATCAAGGCAACGGTTGAATTCGTCCATGTCAACTTCTCTTCCGCTTTCCCGTGCCATTAATTGTGTAAGGTCTACAGGAAATCCAAATGTATCATATAGTTCGAATGCAAAGTTTCCTGCTATTACAGTTCCTTTGAATTCCTCAAATTTCTTTATGCCTGAATCTAATGTTCGGAGAAA
>JAYSPU010000093.1:0-3026 GCA_043721935.1 Bacteroidota bacterium
AGTTCAGGTAGTTTCCCTTTTGAAATGGGACTTGTACTGATATTGAAGCGCTCTGACTGTGACAAGCCTTTAGTTAATTCATCGGCATATTCCATTGCCTTCGCTGAATCGTTCTGATAAAAACTATTAAGCTTCTCTAATAAATCTTTCCATGTTGCATTCGGGAAATATGTTCCGCCATAAATTGGGCGACCATCGGGCAGAGTGAAACAATTCAATGGCCAGCCACCACTACCGGTCATGATTTGAACGGCATTCATGTAGATTTGATCAATATCCGGTCTTTCTTCCCGATCTACTTTTATACAGACATAATGCTCATTCATTATTTCAGCAGTGGCTGAATCGGTAAACGTTTCTTTTTCCATGACATGACACCAATGGCAGGAAGAATACCCAATTGAAATCAGAACTAACTTGTTTTCCTTTTTTGCCTTTTCCCAGGCTTCCGGACCCCAAGGGTACCAATCGACCGGATTATGAGCATGTTGCTGCAGGTATAAACTTGTTTCTTTGCCTAAATGATTGGTGTGTTGTTCCATACTTCGTGAATTTCCCCGATTGCAGCTGACCAAGATTAAAATCAATAGAAAAGAAGGCAATCGGAACATGCAATGCATGAGTTTACTTTTATGTGAATAAAATTCTCGCTAATTCTTGTGAATTTAAGGTTTATAAATGAAAGCCTTCCTTAATTATTAAAATCAGTTTTCTGAAAAATTTGTTCGTACTGTATTGCATAACAGAATATCCTTTACTACATTTGCCTCCCCTAAAATACGGGGGGATTACAGACCAGTTTAAGATTCAGAAATATGTACGCAATTGTAAATATCGCCGGACAGCAGTTCAAAGTAACTAAAGATCAGCAAGTTATCATTCACCGCATCGATGCTGAAGAAGGCAAGACGATGGAATTTAACGATGTTGTCATGGTTGACAATGCCGGTGCAATCAAAGTTGGCGCTCCATCGGTAAAAGGTGCATCTGTCACAGCTAAAATCCTGACTCACCTTCGTGGAGACAAAGTGATTGTTTTCAAGAAGAAGCGTCGTAAGGGATACCAAAAATCCAATGGCCATCGCCAGGATCTTACCCGTATCCAAATCGAGAGCATTACAGTATAATTAACCCATTTCCAACAGATTAAAATTATCAAGTCATGGCACATAAAAAAGGTGTAGGTAGTTCCAGAAACGGTCGTGAATCACATAGCAAGCGCCTTGGGATCAAGATTTTCGGTGGTCAGCGCGTAATAGCAGGAAACATCATCATTCGTCAGCGTGGTACTAAGCATATGCCGGGTGAAAACGTGGGAATCGGTAAAGACCATACAATCTATTCATTGATTGAAGGTAAAGTTGTATTCCGTAAAAAAGCGGATCAAAAGAGTTACATCTCTGTGATGCCAATCGCAGTAGCATAATAATTGAATTAATGATCTGAAAAAGCCTCCGAAATCGGGGGCTTTTTTGCGTTCTGACTTTTTAGCTTGTATGTGTTGATTGGTCAATTGGCCGACCAGATTTTCAGTCTGGGAAAAATTTCAGGCGTTACGAATTTTTATACATTTATATCGTTCGGTGATTATTCTGTTTTTCCGATTTAGCTTTTATTAGTTCTCTCAAACAAACTGATCCTTTATTATAATGGAAACAACTCCGTCATTCTTCGAACGTCTCCGTGCCTGGTCACGTCGTTCAGTAACATTGAAACTTCTATCAATTGGTATTCTCATTTTGTTGATGCTGATTCCAACCGGAATGATCTCGTCGCTCATTCGTGAACGAAGAACGTTGCGGGATGAATCATTGAGTGAGGTAAGTTCTAAATGGGGATATGCACAAACGATAGCAGGTCCGGTAATTTCTGTTCCCTATATCGTTCGCTCTTTAAATGACAAAGGGAAAACAGAATATGAAACACGGTTCGCACATTTTCTTCCGGAGTCACTCACTGTAAAAGGGAATATGCTTCCTGAAAAAAGATACCGTGGAATTTATGTCGTTGTCCTATACAATGCAAAACTTCAAATCAGCGGAACGTTTTCGTCTCTTAATCTTCGACCATTGGGAATACCTGTGGAAGATTATCGCTTCGATGAAGCATTTGTATCGGTTGGTATTTCTGACATGAAAGGAATAAATGGAAAGATCAATGTTCATTGGAATGATTCTGTCTATTCATTGAATCCGGGAATCGTCACGCATGATGTATTTAATTCCGGAGCTTCAGCACAACTTACTGTTTCGGAAAAACAACAGATTTCTTTCTCGTATGAATTAGATCTGAATGGAAGTACTTCATTGCGATTTGCACCATTTGGAAAAGAAACTTCTGTCAATATTCAATCTGCATGGGGAAGTCCGAGCTTCGAGGGATATACATTACCTCAACAACGTACAGTCAACGATACAGGATTTGCCGCAACATGGAGTATGACACAATTGAATCGTAATTATCCGCAACAAGGAACGGGCAAATTTATCAATGTTGAATCCGGTGGCGATGGTTATTCAAATGATCAAAACGATGGTTACGCTTCTTTTGGTGTACGACTTATGCTGCCTGTGGATGAATATCAGAAAACAGAACGTTCAGTGAAGTATTGTATCATGTTTATCGTCATCACCTTCATTACTTTTTTCTTCGTCGAAACAATGGGAAAAAGACGAATTCATCCTATTCAATATCTTCTCGTAGGATTCGCAATTTGTTTGTTTTATGTTTTGCTCTTATCTATTTCTGAGCAGTTGAATTTTGATAAAGCTTACATGATCGGTTGCGTCGCAACACTAGGATTGATAAGTTACTATGCTGCTCATGTTTTTAATAACAGAAAACTTTCATTGATTTTTAGTGGTATGCTTGCTTTATTATATGGATTCTTTTATTCATTACTACAGCTTGAAGATTATGCATTGCTGCTTGGTAGCATCGGATTGTTTATCATTCTTGGAACCATTATGTATTTAACCAGAAAAATAAATTGGTATGAAGAATAAAAATGCATAAGCTGTCATTCG
>JAYSPU010000094.1:0-4578 GCA_043721935.1 Bacteroidota bacterium
TTTTGATAACTGTAAGGAATGGATAAGTTCAATCAGGCTGTCATGGTTCAGTTCAATTGACCCGACCATTTTCCTGAAAACTTCAAACTCTGCCAAAAGCTTTTCCGGTGTTTCATCGTACCGAATATTTGGAGCGGCTTCACCTTTTCCCTGAACCAAATGATCACCACACGTAATTATCAGATTCGTTTTCTGATCGGTTGCATTGCGTGATAGCTTCCAGGTGTATCGCAATTCAAGTACTAATGATTCGATGGACCAGTTCAAAAGGGAGGAATTTAGTTTGGTTGGGGAATGGAAAATAAAATCTGCGAAGGCTGAAAAGGCTGATCAGTGGCCGATTTCGGCAGAATGTCTAAAAACGAAAAGTCCTTCGTTCATTGGAGCGAAGGACTTTCGAAAAATCCGTTGAAGCGGAAAGGGCTAAATTACTTTTTCTTTTTAGCAGCCTTCTTTGCTTTCTTAACAGCTTTTTTTGCTTTTTTAGCTTTTGCCATAGTTTTTAGTTTTTTATAGTTGTTATTATGACTACTCAAACATAATAAATAATAAAAGGTTACACTATGTTTCGTGAAATTTTTTTTCACAATAAATTGTTGATTACGCAGGCCGTTTTTTTTGATCGATTGCATCGTTGCAAACAACATCGATTCAATTTATCGATCTTCTGAAACATTGATGAATAGCGGCATTTCAAATGTTCAATAATTTTCAAACTGTTTTTTTTCGGTAACAAATTCTGTCTTGAACAGTTTTGGACGACAAAAAAAACCAAGGTTATTAACAAATTATTTTTTTGCGTTTTGGGAAAAACACATCATTTCTTGTCAACTTTCGGAAAAATAAAACCAATAATCAGAAGTTTAGTACTTCAATTCTGACCGTCGTGGAACTTTTTTAATACTTTTGGGATTGCTCGTCGCACCCATACAATGATCATCTCGTTCAGAGAGAAACTTCTTACCAAAGAACTTCGCAATCTCCGTTTACTTAATGTAGTCACGTCTGTTTTTGTCACCTTACTCGGGTTCATCTTTGAATTCGCGTATCATGACGGCTACATTTTAATTACCGGACTGGTCGTTTCTATGATTTTATTATCGAATTACTTTCTTTCCTACTATAGCTCCTATTATAAGCAGCATTTGCTATCCATTACACATGGATCTATTATCATCCTGCATCTTTGGGCTGCTTATGTTGCATACGAACGTAATTTTGAAATTGAAATCCTTCTTCCGGTTTCTATTTCAACCTTTACTTTTTCCCTGCTTTACGACAAATTCTACAAAAGTCTGTTTTTCATTTTTGTAATTGCCACCTTTCTCTTATTCCTCATGGTTCTGAAAGATGAATGGCAACCTCAATACACTATTACCTTAATTGCTCTTTTTTCCGGAGCCTTTCTTTCTGAAGAAATTCTAAAAAGAAAGTCGGAATACAATAATGAAATCAAAGAACAGGAAAAACGATACCTGGCTTTGGTTGAGAACATGAACGACGGATTGATCTATGTCGATTCCGAACAGCTGGTGATTCTGGTGAATGATCGGTTCTGCGATATTACCGGTTATCTGAAGGACGATATAACCGGATTGTCACTTTCGAATTTTGCTCATACCTTTCATTCAGATCCTGCAACTAGTTCTTCCCTTATTGATTTAATGAATGACGGACTTGCTTTCCGAAAAGAAACCGAATTGAATAAGGCTAATGGCAATGTTGTTCAGGTTCGCTTAACCGCTTCTCCTTCTTTAGATTCAAACCATATAAGCAATGGTCTATTATTAGTTTATACCGATATCACCGATCTTAAAAAAACTGAAGAGCAATTAAAAAAGCGGGAAGAAGGATATCGAACTTTCATCGATCAAAGCGCAATTGGTATTTGGCGTGCTGAATACGTAGAACCAATTTCTATTCATCTACCAATTAAGGAACAGATCGAACGATTACTTGATACAGGTATTATTTCTGAATGCAATGATTTTATGGCGCAAATGTATGGTCACTCACATGCATCCGAACTTATCGGGCGGAGAATTCGCGATTTCCTTTTAATTGAAAACAAGCTGGATCAGGAAAAAATAAATGAACTGATGACGTCTTTCATTAACAACAATTACCGGATCAGTAATGCTGAATCAAAAGAAATGGATAATGTGGGGAGAGTTCGTTTCATGCTCAACAATAATATAGGTATCGTTGAAAATGAAAAACTGATCAGAACGTGGGGCGTTCAAACGGATATTACCGATAGAAAACGGACCGAACATGAGTTGACTGAAACCAATCAGGAATTAGATACCTTCTTCTATAAAGCATCTCACGATTTAAAAGGTCCGTTGGCCAGTGTTATGGGAATTGTAAATCTTGCGCGATTGGAAAAAACGGATCCGTTGACAGGAAAATACTTTGACATGATTGAAACCAGTGTTCAACGACTTGACCGTACCTTACTTGATTTGATTGAGCTGGCACGAACGCGAAAAGGTTCTGCGAAAAAATCCGTTATTCCGTTTGAAATGATGATCAATGAAATCACTTCTTCCTTGAAGCATCTAACAGGATTTAAGGCCATTGAGTTTATTCTTGAAATCGAAGAAGATCTTCAAATCCATGCCGACAAGGTTTTACTTTTGTCTGTTTTTCAAAATCTGATTCACAATGCTATTAATTATTCCGGTGTCCAAAAGCCGCAGATAAAAATTACGGCATTTAAAAAAGACCCCCTGTACGAATTTACTGTTGCCGATAATGGCCATGGAATTCCGGAGAAAATTAAAGACAAAGTTTTCGGAATGTTTTATCGCGGTCATCCTGATTCAAGCGGCTCAGGACTCGGACTCTTTATTGTAAAAAATGCATTGGAAAAAATGCATGGCCATATCCGGTTTGAAAGTATTGAAAACCGGGGAACGACATTTTATGTTACCATTCCGGAATCTAAAAACGATCCATCATGATTTTAAAAATTGAACACCTGGGCATTGCCGTCAATGATATGAAAACAGCAAATGCATTGTTTGAATCGTTGCTGGGAACTTCTCATTACAAAGTTGAAGAAGTAGCATCAGAAGGAGTGTCAACTTCTTTCTTTAAAGTTGGCGATGCAAAAATCGAACTTCTGGAGGCCACGAATGAATCCAGCCAGATCGCAAAATTCATTTCCAAAAAAGGAGAAGGCATCCATCACATCGCTTTTGAAGTGGATGACATTATTCAAACAATGAACGATTTAAAAGGAAGAGGATTTCAATTGCTTTCTGATGTCCCAAAAGATGGAGCAGACAATAAATTGATTTGTTTTTTGCATCCAAAAAGCACAAATGGTGTATTGGTAGAATTGTGTCAGGAGAAAAAAAAGTAGTTTTCACATGATTCGAAATCTGATTCTTGATTTAGGAGGTGTCATCTTTGACATTGATTATTCACGCACCGTTGAAGCATTTAGTAAAATTGGTTTGCCTGATGCTGCACAAATGTATTCTCAGGCTACTCAATCCGGACTTTTCGATCAGCTGGAAAAAGGTCTGATTGAAGAAAAAGATTTTTATCAAACCATCCGTTCGCTTAGTGGTTCATTGCCGTCAGATTCACAAATCAGAGATGCATGGAATGCCTTGTTGATCGGAGTGCCTGAAGAAAATGCCACTCATTTGTATGAATTGAAGAAAAAATACCGGCTTTTCTTATTGAGTAATACAAACAGCATTCATGAAGCCGCCTATCGCCAAATGATCACAGATCAATACGGATCCTTTTTCTTTGATGACGTTTTTGAAAAGATGTATCTCTCTCATCGTATTCACATGAGAAAACCGGATCGGGAAATATTTGACTTTGTAATACAGGATGCCGGATTGATTTCGGAAGAAACATTATTTGCCGATGACTCTGTTCAACATATTGTTGGCGCTAAAGTGACCGGACTTCATACAATACTTGTAGAAAAAGGGAAACGACTCAAGGACATTCTGCCAATCACTGATTAGTTTTTTATTTTCTTTCCCGGTCTTTTCAAAACTGTCAGCGCAGCCCGACCTTCTTTGCCTTCATTGGAAATGATCAAATCGCCGTTGGATTTAAAAGTTAATCCTTCCGGTTGGCGGTAAAGTTTAACATCGAGTCTGATTGCACATTTTAAATTCCCGGCATTGTCAAGTACGATGAGCGTTTTACCAATAGAAGAAAGTATGTAAATGTCTCCGGTAATCGGATCAATGTTTAATTCTGAAGGAGCAAAATCAAATGGAATTTCTTCACCGGATTCTTTTACTATCCGCGTTGACTGACCTTCGCTTTCCAGCAATTGTTTAACTGAATCCGGATAAATTAAAAAGACCGGCTGCATTTGCACTTCCCGTTGCTTCAAGTCAAAAGCATAGACAGCATGAGCTGAAGCCGGAGCCGTATTCCGAATTGGCCGACCTTTACAAGCAATTAATAATCGGTCATTGGTTTTATCATAACACAACCCTTCACAGTTATTTTGTTTCGTTAAAATGGTCGGTATAGTTTCTGAATGAATAGTATCGGCATCGAGGTTCCATACTTTAAATAATTCGCCATTGCTGC
>JAYSPU010000095.1:0-2492 GCA_043721935.1 Bacteroidota bacterium
AACGATATTCCGGAAAAGGAAATGAAACGAATTTGTGAGGAAGCATTTAATTTTCCGGCGCCATTAGTTGAATTGGATAAACAAACTTTTGTTTGTGAATTGTTTCATGGACCAACACTGGCTTTTAAAGATTTCGGTGCACGGTTTATGTCACGTGTGATGGCTTATTTAAATGCCGATGAAAAAGAAAAGCTGACGATTCTTGTAGCAACTTCAGGTGATACAGGCGGAGCAGTAGCAGACGGTTTTTTTGATGTACCGGGAATAGAAGTAATTATTTTATATCCTTCAGGAGGAGTAAGTGAATTGCAGGAAAAGCAGTTAACGACATTGGGAAAAAATATTGAAGCGATAGAAGTGAAGGGAACATTTGACGATTGCCAACGATTGGTAAAGACCGCTTTTTTAGATCCGGAATTATCGAAAAGTTATCGTTTGTCCTCTGCCAATAGTATAAACATCATCCGACTGGTTCCGCAAGCAGTTTATTATTTTGATGCTTATCGTCAGTTATTAAATTCAGGCAAAACAGTTAATGAAGTAGTATTCGTCGTGCCTAGCGGTAATTTTGGAAACATGACAGCCGGATTATTAGCAATGAAATTAGGTTTGCCTGTTTCTCACTTTGTTGCAGCAACCAATGTGAATGACAGCGTGCCGCAATATTTGAATACAGGAGAATTTAATCCGCGCTCTTCTGTGGCTACGATTTCAAATGCAATGGACGTTGGTAATCCGAGCAACTTCGGTCGTATGCTTGATTTGTTTTCTTCTTCACATGCTGAAATGAAAAATAAAATTTCCGGTTATGTGTATACGGATGATCAGACACGAGCTGTGATGAAGGCTACCTATGATAAATCATCTTATGTAGCAGACCCACACGGAGCTGTTGGATTGGCAGCATGGAGCGATTATCGAATAGATCATCCAAAAGCAACAGGCGTAATTCTTGAAACTGCACATCCGTTGAAATTTGTTGATTCAGTGGAGAAAGTATTGGGTTTTTCACCTGACATGCCGGCTGCACTTTCTAAATTAATGACGAAGGAAAAAAGATCTACGGTAATGAATCCGGAGTTTGAGGAATTGAAAACATATATGGCTGCACGGCGTAAATGAAATCAGATTTTTTTTTAAATTCAAAGTGCGCAACGAGCGCAGATGGTTTTCAGTTGTAACTTGTTACGTAGCACATTTTCTTTAGCTTATGAAACTTGTAACGTATCACTTGTCCGTTAGTTTTTTAATTTTTTCCTTTGGACTTGTCACTTGTCACTTGAATCACGACCTTATTACCTTACAATACACAAGTTCCGCTGGATGACATTTTGCGGGGATATTGGGTTGACGTCACAAGATTCTTTCAGAATTTTCTGTGTTTCAAATCAGATGTAAAGTGAATTGAAAGCATATGGTTTCTTGATTTTTCAGGTGTAAGTTGTCACTTAAGGTCGTATCTTTCGCAGGATGAATCCAGTTATCTGCATTGGCGCTTCGCTCGTCGATATGACTTTTCGTTGTGAAAAGAATCCCGTTCCTGATACTTCAAATCCTGCTTCTTTGCATAAAAGTCCGGGTGGTGTGGTACGGAACATAGCTCATCATCTTGCATTGTTAGGCATTCCTGTACGATTACTGACTGTATTAGGGAAGGACTCAGATGGTCAGTGGTTAGCAGAGCAATGTGCTGCTGCCGGAATCGATATGAGTCTGACGGCTTTTTCTTCACGTCCTACAGGCACATTTGCTTCAATTGCAACTCCCGATGGTGATTTGTTTATCGGCGCCGTTAGTTCGGAGACTGATGAATTACTTACTGTCGATTTTTTAAAGGAACGTTCAGAAGTTATTCGCTCTGCATCTATCGCTGTGGCCGATTGTAACTTATCAGTTGATGCATTACGTTGGTTAATGAAATTTTGTAATGAGCACAATGTTCCGTTGATTATTGAAACAGTTTCTGTTCCTAAGTCGGTTCGATTAAAAGAAGCTTTGCCGGGTCGGATGTTATTGGTTAAACCGAATCGCGAAGAGCTTTCTGTTTTCGAACACGACACGCATGTTACGCCGGAAGAAAAAATTGCACATCTTCATACACTCGGATTTGAAAATGTCTGGTTGAGTCGTGGAATCGACGGATCGTTGTATTCAGACGGAATAGAGATTGCCTCTGTACCTGCACCGCGAGTTCATGTAGTTGATGTAAACGGTGCCGGCGATGCTATGCTAGCCGCATGGATTTGGGCTCGACTCAACAATAAAAACTCCCGCGAATGTATCCGCTACGGACACGCCGCCGCCGCTTGTCTTCTCGAGGTTTTTGGTGCTATTCGAAATGATCTTTCTCCTGTGTTGCTGGAAGAACGGTTTGTGAATATTAAGTAGGCTGTCAGTTGGTTAGTTAGTCAGTTGTTCAGATGTCAGTTGATCGGTTAGTTAGTTGCCAGTCTTTAGTAGTCAGTATGTAGAAGTATAATCAGAGTAATTTC
>JAYSPU010000096.1:0-1544 GCA_043721935.1 Bacteroidota bacterium
TCAAATACTGAATTGAAAATCTTCTTTGCGTCCTTCGTGAACTTTGCGTTTAAATAAAAACACTGACTAAAATTTCGAACCCTAATTAATCCAAAGATATTATATTTCTTCCTTTCTTTTTCTTTTCAAACAAATCACATAAATCTGTACTTTTGATGAATGAAATTTTCTTCCGTCCTCGGCCATAAGGCTGTTAAAGAGCGATTGCTGGCTTCAGGTAGAGATGAGCGTGTCAGTCATGCACTTCTTTTTTTAGGACCGGAAGGAGCCGGCAGTTTGCCTCTTGTTATTGCCTTTGCTCAATACCTGAATTGTGAAGAACCTTTGGATGATGATTCATGCGGTACTTGTTCTTCTTGTATTAAAATGGAAAAACTGGTACATCCGGATGTGCATTTTTCATACCCTGTCGTTACTTCTAAAAAATTCGATAAACCTAAATCTGTCGATTACATCGAACAATTTCGGGCAGCCTTCAAACACAATCCCTACATGTCATACAGCGACTGGATGGAAGAAATTACGACAGACAATAAACAAGGAAGTATTTTTGTACAAGAAAGCGCAGATATTAATCAGCGATTGAGTCTGAAAGGTGTTGAAGGCAAATATAAAATTGTTATCATCTGGTATGCGGAGAAAATGAATACCATGGCTGCTAATAAATTGCTTAAAATTCTGGAAGAACCACCTGAAAGCACCTTGTTTTTTTTGGTGTCGGAGCGATACGAAGAATTACTTGCAACAGTTACTTCACGTTCGCAATTGATCAAAGTGAATCGGCTTGGTGATGCAGAATTAAGTCAGGTCTTGGTGGAAAAACATGGTCTTGATAAAATTGCTGCCCGACACGTTACCCATCGTTCAGAAGGAAGCTACAATCAGGCATTGAAGATTGTCAATAACGATTCAGCTATTACCGATTTGAATCAGCAGTTCTTATCATGGATGCGACATTGTTTGAAGTTGAATATTTCCGGAATCAATGATTTGTCTGTTGAGTTTAACGATGAACCGAAAGAAGCACAAAAAGTTTTTCTGCGGCATTCATTGAATATCGTTCGCGAATGTCTGGTTATTAATTATGGTGACCGGTCACTGGTGCGTCTCGAGGGAAAAGATCTGGAAGACATTACCCGCTTCGCTCCGTTTGTCACTGCTAATAATGCAGAAGATTTTATTTCTGAACTAAACAAAGCGCATTTTCATCTTGAACGTAATGCGAATACGAAGTTGCTGTTTACGGATTTGTCATTGTCGTTGTGTCAGGTTCTTTCGAATAAATAATTTTTAGAAACCACAATAATTTTTTTGTCTATGGAGTTTCTGTGCATTCTGTGGGAAGAATACCTGCTTGGATTTTAATATCTAAATCAGTGCTTTGATTCTACATAGATTTTTCTCCCACAGAATACACAGATCTCACAGAAACTCCGCAGAAAAATAGGGTAGAAAAATAAATGCCCCACGTGCTTCGATTGTGCTGAATATAAGTGCTTCGGCTAAGCCCATTACAAGTAAGCTATTTATCTAAATTGAAATCT
>JAYSPU010000097.1:0-13747 GCA_043721935.1 Bacteroidota bacterium
ATGCTTGTGTTCTTTATCAGCGTGACAATGCTCCGGGTCATGCACTTGCTGCTGCAACAAGTTGTGACCTTGCCAACAACCTTGGTAACTCAAGTGATATAGTTTATACTTATGTAGAAGCTGCTACAGTTAAAGTAAACTCAGTTGAAACAACCAATGTTTTTGTAAGTCAAAATTATCCAAACCCTAGTCATGGTTCAACGTTCATTAATGTTATATTGAAAAAATCTTCAGATGTAAACATTACTGTTATTGACATGCTTGGAAAGAATGTTTACAGCGATGTTAAATCCGGATTACAAGCCGGTACACATACAATTGGCTTAAACACTTCCGGTTGGAATACCGGTATTTACTTATATACTGTTTTTGCAGGTGGACAAAAAACAACTCATCAAATGATTGTTCGTTAATCTACTTCAATCTTATTAAAAAAGGCTGTCTCTGAAAAGACAGCCTTTTTTTTATCCTAATACTTAAAAAATCAACCAAGTTTTTGACCGGATATAATCCCGGAATTATTCCCTGTCTTTATACTTATTTTAGACTAGAAAAATCCTGAATTCCCGGTGTTCTTTCTACGGTAAAACCTTCGGCCAGCTTGATTCCCGCAGGCCGACCAAATTCCATTGCTCTAGCTTTAAGAAATTCCAGAAAATTTTTGGATGAAATGGGTGTTTCCGGCTCGGTTGAATCCGGATTGTAAAACTGGCTGGAGAATGCAAAAACAGCTTTCATTTTTTGTTCCCAAACATCTGTTATATCTAAAACAAAATCCGGTTTTATGTAACGATCCTGAATGCCATGATAAACTACATTTACCTTCCATGCTTGCTGACTCTTTCCATCACGAATTGTATCTACCTTTGGAAGTCCGGCTAAAAAGGTAGCTGTTGAAACCAGCAATGATGCCTTTCCATGATCAGGGTGACGATCGGCTCCTGCATTTGTAAGGATGATGTCAGGTTGGTAAAAACGTATCGCTGATACAATAGCCAGTTGGTGTTCTTTATCATTAGAAAAGAAACCATCTTCAAAACCTAAATTTTCCCGAACAGAAACACCGAGGATTTCTGCAGCATTTGCAGCTTCCTTTAAGCGTAAATCCCCACTTCCTCTTGTTCCTAATTCACCTTTGGTCAAATCAATTATACCGCACTTTAAACCTTTCTGCAGGTGACGGATTAATGTGCCACCGGCAAACAACTCTACATCATCAGGATGTGCTCCGATAGCTAATATGTCTAATTTCATATTGTCAATATTAATGGATAAAAGTAATGAACCCTTTGTATTTAAACAGTGTGTAAACAGATATATTATTTGGATCTATCAATCCGGTTGAGCAGATTTAAAATCAATTCTTACAAATATCAGTTTCGTTTCTTAATTTCGTCTTACATATGAATATAGCTTTTCACGGTGCTGCACGAACGGTAACAGGCAGTAAACACTTAATAACATTAGATAACGGTAAAAAAATCTTACTTGACTGCGGACTTTTTCAAGGTCATGGTGCAGAATCAGAAGATCTGAATAGAGACCTTGGATTTGATGCAGCGTCTGTTGACTATCTGATTTTATCTCATGCACACATTGACCACTCCGGTTGTATTCCTTATTTAGTAAAACAAGGTTTTAACGGACCCATCATTTCTACTCCTGCAACTCATGATTTGGCAACGATAATGCTCGCCGACACTGCTCACATCATGCAATATGATATTGGCTATTTAAATAAAAGAAGACAAGAACAAGGTCGTGAACTTTTAACTCCATTGTATGAGGAACAAGATGTAGCAGATACTTTGGCTTTATTTGTCACTTTGCCTCTTAACAAACCCTATCAACTAACAGATGGAGTATCGTTGCTCTTTACAGACGCCGGACATATTCTAGGTGCAGCTGCCGTTCATTTAACGATTAAAGAAAATGGAAAAACAAAAATACTAAGTTTTACCGGTGACATTGGACGGTATAGCGATCAACTTTTACCCGGACCACAACCTTTCCCTCAATCCGATTTTATTATTTGCGAAAGCACTTACGGAAACCGATTACATGATACGGATGAAGGTTCTACTGCTAAATTATTATCCATCGTAAAAAAAACCTGTGTTGAACAAAAAGGCAAGCTGATCATTCCTGCCTTCAGCCTTGGACGCACTCAGGAGATTGTCTATGCACTGAACAACCTAAGTAATACACACAAACTGCCCCTTATTCCGGTGTATGTTGATAGTCCGCTGAGTACAAGCGCTACCGGTATAATGCGGTCTCATTTGGAATGTTACAATGAAAAAGTAAAGAAGTTGTTGATTGAAGATCCTGATCCGTTTGGTTTTAATAATCTCCATTATATTCGAAAAGCGGAAGATAGTATTGCATTGAATAGTAAGGATGAGCCAATGATTATAATTTCCGCTTCCGGAATGGCTGAAGCAGGCCGTATAAAACATCACATAAAGAACTCCATTTCAAATCGCAGAAACACTATTCTGATAGTTGGCTATTGTACTCCCGGAAGTCTGGGTGGCCGTCTCAGTGCAGAAAATAAAGAAGTACGTATTTTTGGTAAAGAATATGAGGTGAAAGCGGATGTTCAGGTTATGGGAAATTATAGTGCTCACGGTGATTATAACGAAATGCTCAGATACCTTTCTTGCCAGGATTCATCTAAAGTGAGTAAACTATTCCTTGTTCATGGTGTGTATGATGTTCAACAGGAATGGAGTGAGAAATTAAAATCGGCCGGATTTAAGTCAATTGAAATTCCAGAAAGACATAGTAACATTGATCTTTAATGGTAAAAGAAATTAGCGCACTCTTGAAAAAAGAATTAATGCTAGAATGGAAGCAAAAATATGCTTTCAATGGCTTACTGCTTTATGTGCTGAGTACAGTTTTCGTTTGTTATCTTTCATTCAGACAAATAGTTGATGTCCCAACCTGGAATGCATTGTTCTGGATTATTCAATTATTTGCAGGAATTAATGCCATTGCAAAAAGTTTTCTGTCTGAAAGCAGCGGAAGGATGCTTTATTATTATTCCATCACAGGACCTAGACCGGTTATTCTTTCAAAAATCATTTACAATTTCTTATTGATAATCGTTCTCTCCTTTATCAATCTGTTATTCTATTCTCTCTTTATCGGAAATCCGATTCAGGATATTCCTATGTTTATTCTTGCAATGGTTTTAGGCAGTGCAGGATTTTCTTCTGTGCTCTCAATGGTATCTGCCATTGCTTCAAAAGCGGGTAACAGTGCGACACTAATGTCTATCCTAAGCTTTCCAATATTGATTCCACTCCTTATGACGACTATTCGCTTTTCAAAAAATGCAATCGATGGTCTGCCTTGGTCTTTGAGTTACCCTTTTATTATCATTCTGTGCTCATTAAATGTCTTGATAATCGCCCTTGGTTTCTTACTCTTTCCCTATCTTTGGACCGACTAATTTTACTGTTGAACGTTTCGATAGCAGTGAAGTCAAAAAAAGTTTGACAAAAGCAGATACAGATTAACACTATAAAAAATGTTGAGTAAAAGAATTTTTGGACTGCAATGGTGGAAATGGATTTGTGTCCTGTTTCTTTTTTATACAATCATTGAAGGAATGCTCATTGACGTTCCCCGTTTGCCAATACTTCATGAAACCATTCGGAATTTATTTTACCATGTAACTTTGTGGTTCGGAATGATTATCATGATGATTGCCTCCTTAATTTATGGTATACGTTACTTACAAACCGGAAAAATTGACAATGACACAAAGGCTGAACAATCTGCCATCGCAGGAATTTTTCTTGGGATACTCGGTCTCCTTACAGGAAGTTTGTGGGCACGTTATACATGGGGTGCCTGGTGGGTTAACGATGCTAAACTCAACGGAGCTGCTGCGACTATGTTAGTTTATTTTGCATATATCATCTTGCGCGGCTCTATGGACGATGAACACAAACGTGCTCGACTGTCGGCCGTCTATAGTGTTTTTGCCTTTACACTCATGCTGGTTTTTATCATGATTCTTCCACGCCTAACCGATTCTCTTCATCCCGGAAATGGTGGAAATCCTGCCTTCAGTTCATATGATCTCGACAACAAAATGAGAACAGTATTTTATCCTGCTGTTATCGGTTGGACACTATTAGCAGCATGGATCACAGATATTCTTGTCCGTTTAAAAAAACAAGAGATTGAAAAAGGAATCTGATTGTTCAACTATTATTATTCATTAAAAAAAAATACGTGAAAAAAATAATCTACCTGCTTTTTCTATCATTCCTTCCCATTATCGCTTCAGCTCAGAATGATGTTGAAATGGCTGATATGATGCATTCAAATGGTAAAATTTATGTCGTAGTGACAGTATTGTCTCTTATTTTCACCGGCATTCTTATCTTTCTGATTTTCATAGATCTACGCCTTAGAAAGCTCGAAGAAAAAAAGAAAAAGTAACATCATTAGCAATCGGTTTTTACACCAAACAAACAATTTTAAACCTTACCTTTGCGGCTGAGTCTTGTTTGAAATTAAAATGAAAAAATCCCACATCGTAGCCATTGTAGTCATCGCCATTGCTATTGGTGCTATCATTAGCACTTTGGCAGATTCCAGTACGTATGCATCTTTTCAGGTAGCCTCTTCGAATCCGGGTAATACATATCATGTGGTTGGAAAATTAAACAAAGAAAAACCTCAGGATTATAATCCACAAAAGGATGCTGATCTGTTTTCTTTTTTCCTTATCGATAATGATGGTGTAGAACGAGAAGTGATCCTGCATAAAGCAAAACCTCAGGATTTTGACAAGTCAGAACAAATTGTTGTGATCGGAAAAATGAATGATCTACAATTTATTGCCTCTGATATTCTGATGAAGTGCCCATCGAAATATAATAATCCGCGTGACGATATGAATGCTGTCACCACTCAACGCTAATCGTTGGTAAGTGACGGCATTCATGAATGTCGTCACTTACCAACGCTAATCGTTGCCAGTGACATCATGAATGCCGTCACTAACCAACGCTAATCATTGACAGTACATTTTCCGAATGGATATAAACTATATTGGCGAGCAACTGGTCTGGGGAAAGATCGGTAACCTGCTTGTTATTTTAACCTTCACTGCCTCCCTACTCTCGGCTGTTTCTTATTTTATGTCGGTGCGTACCAATGACAATGGCTGGCGAAAACTTGGCCGACAAGCTTTTGCCTTGCAGTCGTTTACCATCTTTAGCATTTTTGGTCTTCTATTTTATCTGATCGTCCAACACCGGTTTGAATATTATTATGTATGGGAACATAGTAATACTCTAATGCCACTGCGTTATATTCTTTCATGTTTCTGGGAAGGACAAGAAGGAAGTTTTTTGCTTTGGATGTTTTGGCATTCTGTACTCAGTTGGATTCTCATCTATACTTTGAAAGACTGGGAGAGCAGCGTTTTAATGTTCATCATGCTGGTGCAAACTTTTCTTGCTTCCATGCTACTTGGAATAACTGTATTCGGACATAAAATCGGCAGCAATCCATTTGTTCTGTTACGCGAGCATCCGGATTTTGCAAATCTTCCTTTTATTAAAATGCCCGATTATCTGCAACGAATGAAAGATGGAAGAGGACTAAATCCATTGTTACAAAACTACTGGATGACCATTCATCCACCTACACTTTTTCTTGGTTTTGCATCAACAGTAGTTCCTTTCGCTTTTGCTTTAGCCGGATTAATCAGGAAAAAATTTACGGAGTGGATCAAACCTGCATTACCATGGACTGTTTTTGGAGTCATGATATTAGGAACAGGAATTCTAATGGGAGCAGCCTGGGCTTATGAATCACTTAGCTTCGGCGGATTTTGGGCATGGGATCCTGTTGAAAATGCATCGCTCGTTCCATGGATGACAATGGTCGGATTGCTACATGTGATGTTAATTTATAAACATCGAAAACGATCTCTCTTTTCTGTTTACATCTTAGCGATCCTTACTTTCTTTTTTATTCTCTACTCTACTTTTCTAACAAGAAGTGGCATTTTAGGAAACTCTTCTGTTCATGCCTTTACTGATTTAGGAATGTCCGGACATCTGTTGATTTACTTATTGTTTTTTGCAGTTCTTTCAATCGTTCTTCTTTTTATCAATCGCAAAGCCCTTTCAGAAAAGACAGAAGAAGAATCTTTTTCTTCCCGTGAATTCTGGATGTTCATTGGTACGTTGATAATAGTAATAGGAAGTTTACAAATCACCTTCACTACATCAACACCGGTCATCAACAAACTTTTCGGAACATCGCTTGCACCACCTGCTAATCCAATCGATCACTACAACCAGTGGCAGGTTCCCATTGCAATTCTGATTTCATTGTTAGTTGCAGCCGGACAATATTTCAGATGGAAAGAATCCAGTTGGAAACAAGTTGGTAAACGGTTAATTAGACCCGTTATCGGAGCAATTTTGCTTACGTTTCTCTTTGTTTATTTCCTTGGTGAATTGCGAATTCATTATTTCATTTTGTTATTCACTTCTCTTTTTGCCTTTACAGCTAATCTTAATTATCTAATCAGCATGCTGAATGGTAAAATGGCAAAAGCAGGACCTTCCATTGCCCATATGGGAATCGGACTTATTCTTTGCGGTGCATTGATTTCAAATGCTAAAAAAGAAATCATTTCCAGAAATGTAAAAAGTGTTGATTTAGGAAAAGAAATTTCGAACAAAGAAAATATTCTCATCGAACAAGGAACAGATACCCTACCAATGGGGAAATATTTTGTTACTTATTCAGGTCGAAACCAAGTTGGAATAAATGTTCTTTTCAACATCCAATATTTCACGATTGATCAGAAAGACGGTTCCCGAATAAAGGAATTTGAATTGAATCCTTTTGTACAACTGAATGAACGAATGGGAAATGTAGCAGAACCTGCTACCAAACATTTCTGGAACCGCGATGTTTACACTCACATTACCTATGCTGAGCTGGAGAAAAAAGGAGACGACACATCCGAATATCAATCCTCCAAAAAACAAATGATGTCAATTGGTGACACAATAATCACCAGTAACAGTTTTGTGATTTTAAAGTCGCTTCAAAAAGATCTGGACAAAAGTGAATATCATCTTCAGGATTCTGATTTAGCTGTTGCTGCTGTTTTAGAAATTCAAGATGTCAATAAAAAAATATATACTACGAAACCGGTCTTTGTCATTCGCGATTTCAACATCTATTCGTATGACAGTGTAATCGATGACTTAGGATTGCGTTTTTCATTCAGTAAAATTGATCCGGCTACAGGAAAAGTTGAATTGGCCGTTTCAGAAAAGAAAGCGAATAAGAAAGATTTTATTATCATGAAGGCAATTGTTTTTCCCGGAATAAATATTTTATGGCTGGGATGTATCCTCATGATTATCGGATCTCTGATTGCAATTCGCAAACGAATTAAACAAGCACGAAATTAAATTTGAAATGATGCGCATTGTTTTAATCGGTGCCGGCAATGTCGGCTTTCAACTCGGATCTGCTCTTATCAAAGCAGGTTTAACAATTGATCAGGTATATAGTCGTACTGAAGCTTCAGCAAAAGCGTTGGCTTTACTATGCAATTGTTCGTATACGTCTGATACCAATTCCATCATCACTGATGCAGATGTTTATCTGGTAGCAGTGCGAGATGAAGCAGTTAGGGATTTATTAAAATCGTTTACGTTTAACCCGGCACTTATTGCTCATACTTCTGGATCGTTAGGACTTGATGTCTTTCCTCCAATCATGACACGAACCGGTGTATTATATCCTTTACAAACTTTTACAAAAAATACTATTGTTGAATTCTCTACTCTGACAATTTGCATTGAAGGAAATACCGGTGAATCTCAATCCGAACTTACTCTACTTGCAAAAAAACTTTCAGATAAAATCTTTATTACAACAACGGATCAACGGAAAACCATCCATCTTGCTGCTGTATTTGCTAATAATTTTACGAACCATCTATTTGCCATTTCATCTGAACTTTTAGAAAAGGAAAATTTACCGTACACTATTTTACATCCGTTAATTCTTGAAACAGCGAGAAAAGCTGTTGAATTTAACCCAACTGAAATTCAAACCGGTCCTGCAAAACGCGGTGATAGTCAGATCATGGATGCTCATCTTCAAATGTTGGGTGAGAAATCAAAACTTGCGGAACTCTATCGCTTATTGAGTAAAAGTATTCTGGAAAAGCACGGGAAAAACCTCTGATTTTTAGTATAATTGCCACTATGAATGAAAACTTCAAAGTCCGCCTGAATAAAGTCCGTTGCTTTATTTTTGATGTAGACGGCGTGCTCACCAATGGTTCTCTGATCGTAATGGAAAACGAGCTTTTCAGGATCATGAACATACGGGATGGTTTTGCATTGAAGACTGCTATTGAAGCAGGTTATCATGTAGCCATTATTTCCGGAGGAAAATCAGAAAGTGTAAGAACCCGTTTACAAAATCTGGGAGTGAAAGATATTTATCTGGGTGTTGCGGATAAATCCGAACGATATGAAGAACTCATGTTACTCTATAATCTGAAAGAAGAAGAAATTTTATACATGGGAGATGACCTTCCGGATTACGAAGTCATGAAAAGAAGTGGTGTTCCGGTTTGCCCGAACGATGCAGCGACAGAAATACGAAATCTGGCTGTTTACATTAGTCCGGTTAAAGGCGGAGAAGGATGCGCTCGTGATGTGATTGAACAAACATTACGACTACATGGAAAGTGGCCGGTATTTAACTCCTAACAATTTAAATTTTACCATTTGATACGTTCTGTTCTCAGGCTGATCCGTTTACCGAATTTACTGATCATCGTTGCTGCACAATTTTTAGTCCGGTATTGTCTGATTCTTCCTGCTTATAAAATTTCTTTTAACTATACGGAAGTTTTTCCTGATCACCTGTCCCGACTTCAATTTTTACTCCTTTTGTTTTCTACTCTTTTTATTGCCATTGGTGGTTATATCATGAATGACTATTATGATGTAGAGACGGATAGGCACAACAAACCCGGAAAGAATGTAGTTGGTAAATTGATCACTGAAAAAACTGCTTATATACTCAGTCTTGCTTTTTATTTAATCGGATGTCTGATTGGGTTTTATATTTCATTTCAAATTAATCATCCCAAAATGGGAATGGCACAAGTATTCAGTGCTGTTTCTCTTTATATGTACTCTGCCTATTATCAAAAAAGAGTGTTATCCGGAAACTTTCTAATTGCATTCCTTTCTGCCCTTTCATTATTAATTGTCGGTTTATATGAACCTGACTTCTATCCCAATTTTATTTACCTGATTTGGTTTGCTGCCTTTTCTTTCAGTGTTACCTTATTGAGAGAGCTTATAAAAGATATTGAAGATTTAGATGGCGATGAAAAAGCACAATACAAAACCTTTCCAATTCGGTTCGGAGTAAAAAAAGCAAAACAATTAGGACTCGTTTTGGTAGCGTTCAACCTTCTTTTGCTTTTCGGTATTTTATACAGTGGATTTTATGAAAATGCTGTTATTAATTTCTGGTTTTTACTTTCCATATTCGGAATTCCTTTTCTTGCTTTGGGCTATATGATTTCAAATGCTGAAGAAAAAAAGGATTTTACTTATGCGAGTCTGTTTGCTAAATTTATCATGGTTGGAGGTATATTTTCAATTGTTGGTTTCTGGTATTATTTTTTAAGATAAATATATCAACATGAAAATTGTACTTGGCTCCGGCTCTCCACGTCGAAAACAACTCCTAACAGAACTAGGATATACTTTCCGTGTTATAAGTAGTGATGTTGATGAAACACCTTCGAAAGGATTAGTAAATGAAGAAATTGCCATATCAATTTCAGAACGTAAAGCTTCAGCACTATTGAGCAAATTAACGGATGCCGAAATCCTCATTACGGCTGACACGATTGTATGGATTGAAAATCAATTACTGGAAAAACCGAAGGACGAATCAGATGCGTTTCGAATGCTGAGTATATTAAATGGTCAGACACATCAGGTTTACACCGGAGTTTGTCTCGTTAGCACTACAAATAAAATTGTGTTCAGTTCAAAAAGCAATGTGACGTTTAAAAAAGTAAAAGACGAGTTATTATTGGATTATATCCATCAATGTAAACCATTTGATAAAGCCGGCTCATATGGAGCACAGGAATGTATGCCGGAAGGAAAAAACTATTGTTCCGACGAAGAAAAACAATTTTTATACTCAATTAAGCAACCCTTCTTATTTGAAAAATCACTGGCAGTTGAATCAGGAAAGCACTTTCCAATTATTGACGCCATTGAAGGAAGCTATTTCAACGTGATGGGTTTGCCAATAGTAGAATTACACAAACACTTACTTACCTTTCAATCTTCCGTGTGAGAAACGCATACCTTAAAATGCATTTTGCTATTTTTCTCTGGGGATTTACCGGCCTACTGGGAAAATTTATTAACCTGAACGAAGGATTGTTAGTTTGGTATAGACTTCTTTTTAGCAGTATAACAATTGGAATTATTCTTCTATACAGAAAATCATTTCCAAAATTATCAAGAAAAGAATTTTTACAAATTAGCGGAATTGGATTTCTGGTTATGTTGCACTGGGTAACCTTTTATGGATCTATAAAAATGTCCAGTATTTCAGTGGCGATGATTTGCCTTTCTTCTATTGCATTGTTTGCCTCCATCATTGAACCCTTGGTTAATAAAACTAAATTCGATGTTATAGAAATCCTTTTCAGCGCGCTTGCAGTGACTGGAATTGCGACTATTTACAATTCCGGTTTGAATGCTTCCAAAGGAATAATCTTAGGTGTTATCAGTGCACTGCTAAGCGCAGTGTTTTCAATCTTCAATAAAAGGATCACTTCCAAATATGAATCATTAACAATAAGCATGATTGAATTATCGAGTGGATGGATCTTCCTCACTTTGTTATTTCCAATTTATTTTATGCTTCAACCAACAACAAAATTTATTCCGGATGGTTCTGATTTTATTTACCTGCTGATTTTATCCTTAGTTTGTACCGTACTGACATGGGTTCTTTCACTGCAGGCATTACGGAAAGTTTCTGCATACACAATGGGTTTAGCATTAAACCTTGAGCCGGTCTACGGAATTATCTTAGCCATTCTTTTTGCCGGCGAAGGAAAAATCATGAATAGAAAATTTGTTATTGGTGCCTCTATTATATTTGCTACAGTCCTTCTCCATACGTTCTATAAATTTCAAAAAGGAAACCGAATAAAGAAAGCAAATTACATTGGGCCATTGATGGATTAAGCTGAATATAAAAAAAACCGTTTTCTTCTGGAGCTTTTTCAAGTGAGGCTTTCCTGTATTATTTAGTGAAAACATTTTTCCCGCAGATATCACAGAATTCACAGAAACTCCACAGATAAAGAGTAATTCATTTTAGATAGAGCATTTATTCGCTGAATTCAAATACATACCAATTCAAGTATTTTTAAAGTTAAAACATTTAACTAAATACTTTTCGGAAGAGTCTATGTCTATAAACCTAAAATTCAATCAACCCTTTTCCTCATCTTCTGACATGTCAAGTATTCTATTACTTACAATGACTTATATCCTATTTTTTTCTACTTTTACATTGTGAAATTGGTTTTTCGGCTTTCTGCACTATTTATATTAATGTCTTTCCTTTTTATAACAGGAGTGGAAAATTTGCATACTTTTTCACACAAAGACGATGCGCATTGCCAAGAGAAAACCGAACATCATATTCATGAACAAGAACATCATTGTCAACTGTGCGATGCTTCTTTTTCTACCTTAGAAAAAACTATTTTTTATCAATCCGGCTTCTTTCATCGTTGCATTCAATTCCGTTCGGTTTTCTCACATCACTTTTCTTTCTTATTAATTTATACTGCTCCCATTGCATTAAGAGGCCCTCCGGTTATTTAATTTTTTCAAACCTAATTTCCTCTTTAAATAATCAACACATGCGGTCTTACGCATTGTAATTCATCTGTAATACCTATTTCTATGAAAAGTAAACAACGAATACTTCCACTTCTCTTTCTAGTCGTTTTATATTTGTTTAATCCTTTAATATCATTAGCTCTTGCCGGAAAAAGCACCTCCGGATTAAGCGGAAAAATAACAGACAAAAAAACCGGAGAAGGTTTACCGGGAGTCATCATTTATCTGCCCGATTTAAAACGAGGAACAACAACCGATTTATCCGGCTCTTATAAAATCGAAAAACTTCCGACTGGAAAAATAACAGTTAACATCAGTCTGATCGGATATAGCACTGTTGTAAAAATAATTGACTTATCTATACAACAAATAATTAATATAGAGTTGGATGAAACGGCAAAAGAAATTAATGAAATAGTTGTTACCGGTTCATCTCAGGCAGTTGAGAAAAAAAGAACTTCTATTCCAATCCTTACAGTAAACAGAACTACTCTACTACAAACCACCTCCGGAAACATTATTGACGCCTTGGCAACACAACCCGGGATCAATCAGATTACCACTGGAGCCGGCATATCAAAACCTGTTATTCGTGGATTGGGTTATAACCGTGTAGTGATTATAAACGATGGCATTCGTCAAGAAGGTCAGCAATGGGGAGACGAACACGGAGTTGAAATTGATGAATTTTCTGTTGACAAAATTGAAGTTCTGAAAGGACCTGCCAGTTTATCGTATGGCTCTGACGCCATAGCAGGAGTCATCAATATGATCTCTGCACCAACTTTGCAAGAAGGAAAAATAGATGGAAATGCAATATTAAACTACCAAACCAATAATGGTCTCATTGGCACTTCCATCAACACGCGTGGAAACAAACACGGCTTTATTTGGGATGTACGGCTTTCCAACAAGCTCGCTCACTCCTATTCAAACAGATACGATGGATATGTTTACAATTCAGCATTCAGAGAAAATAATTTTTCAACCATTACCGGATTGAATAAGTCATGGGGATATTCACATCTGCACATTAGTAATTACAATTTACAACCTGGAATTATTGAAGGAGAAAGAGATAATGTTACCGGAACATTTATCAAACCGGTTATACTCAATGATTCAACTTCAGCTTTTGATGTTCCAACTTTATCTGACTATAAATCCTACCAACCGGGAGTTCCATTTCAGAAAGTGAATCATTTAAAGATAGTTTCAAACAGTAGCTTCATTGCAGGCTCAGGAACATTAAAAACAATTTTTGGATTTCAGCAAAACTCCAGAAAAGAATACAACGATATTTTTACTCCTAAAAATTATCAGTTGTATTTTTTACTTAATACGTTAAATTATGAAGCACGCTATATTTTCCCTGATAAAAAAGAATGGAATATCTCTGCAGGAATAAATGGAATGCAACAAATTTCTTCAAATAAGGGAACAGAATATTTAATACCGGAATACCACTTATTTGATATCGGGATTTTTGTATTAGCAAGAAAAACAATTGGCAAAGCAGACATAAGCGGTGGGTTTAGATATGATCGGCGAAATGTAAACACGTCATCTTTATACCTGAATTCAAATGGACAACAAGTAAGTAGCACTTCATTATCAGCACAAGAAAAATTCAGTGCCGGAGATTTTTCATTCGACGGGTACTCAGGTAGCTTAGGAATTGCCTATCAATTTTCAACAACAGTTTACAACAAATTAAATTTATCGAGAGGTTTCAGAGCTCCAAACATGGCTGAATTAAAATCCAATGG
>JAYSPU010000098.1:0-1957 GCA_043721935.1 Bacteroidota bacterium
TCACAAAGCTATCTGGTCATCGATAACATAATTGACGCTGCAAAAAAAACAGGATCAGATGCTATTCATCCGGGATATGGATTCCTTTCGGAGAATGCAGCATTTGCTGATCGTGTAGCGAAAGAAGGATTGATCTTTATCGGCCCGACAGGCGACTCAATGCGAGCAATGGGGAGTAAGCTTGCCGCAAAAGCTGCCGCTGAAAAACACAATGTACCATTGGTTCCGGGTACTGCATCTGCAATTGAAGATGTTGAGGAAGCAAAAAAAATTGCCGCTAAAATAGGTTTCCCTATTTTAATCAAAGCCTCTGCCGGTGGCGGTGGAAAAGGAATGCGCATTGTGCAAAATGAAGGTGAGTTTTTGGAGCAGATGAAGTTAGCACAAAGCGAAGCAATTTCTTCTTTCGGTGATGGCGCTGTTTTCATCGAACGATATGTTGCTTCTCCTCGTCATATTGAAATTCAGGTACTTGGCGATCAGCATGGAAATATGGTGTACTTGTTTGAACGTGAATGCAGCGTTCAACGTCGTCATCAGAAGGTAGTGGAAGAAGCTCCTTCATCTGTATTAACTCCTGAGTTGCGTTCAGAAATGGGTCGTTGTGCTGTAACAGTTGCACAAGCCTGCAATTATTCCAATGCAGGAACTGTTGAGTTTTTATTGGATGAAAATTTGAATTTCTATTTTCTTGAAATGAATACACGCTTACAGGTTGAACATCCTGTAACAGAATATATCACCGGATTAGATCTGGTAAAGGAACAAATCAAAATTGCAAGAGGAGAAAAACTCTCATTTGAACAAAAAGATCTGACTATCACCGGACATTCAATTGAGGTTCGTGTTTATGCTGAAGATCCTGAAAATAACTTTCTTCCTGACATTGGAACATTAACTACGTATAAGATTCCGCAAGGCCCGGGTGTTCGCGTTGATGATGCTTACGAAGAAGGAATGGAGATTCCAATATATTACGATCCGATGATTGCCAAATTAATTACGTACGGAAAAGACCGCGAAGAAGCAATCGTACGAATGAGCAGAGCCATCGATGAATACACCATCACAGGTGTTCAAACCACATTAGGTTTTTGCCAATTTGTTATGGGTCATCCGGCATTTGTGAGCGGAAAATTTGACACTCATTTTGTAAAAAATTATTTTAAACCCGGCGAACAAGAATCTACTTCAAAAGATGAAATGAAGATAGCAGCAGCCATAGCTGTTGAATTATTTGAACAAACAAAATCTTCCGGAAAGGGAAATGCTACTGTAGCGATTCC
Organism: Bacteroidota bacterium; assembly: GCA_043721935.1. GTDB lineage: Bacteria > Bacteroidota > Bacteroidia > AKYH767-A > 2013-40CM-41-45 > JADKIH01. The sequence continues at coordinate 1,287 of JAYSPU010000098.1, forward strand.
TGTTTCAAAATGGAAGCTTAACCGGATGAGACAGGATTAATGAGGTTAATAACGGCACGTCAATTGCATACCGCCGCGGCAATGAATAAATTCCGCCTTCTTTGTCTACTCTTGAGTTCTCTTTTTTTTTCCACCTACGCTCAGGAACCGATTAAACAAAAAAACGGCTACACTTCTTTACCGTACATCATAGAAGGAGTAGATACAATTCCGGTTGTGAATCTTCGACCGGTTAACATCATCGATTCTGCAAGTGGTGATTACCTGAAAAATTTACAAGCGTATTACCGGTTGCGTTTCAATGTCATTAAAGTATATCCGTATGCTCGTCTTGCTGCTGTTAAATTGCAGGAAATGAATGCACGTATGGAAACCATGTCTTCTGATCGGGAAAAACGTCGTTACAGAAAAGATGTAGAAGAGCAGGTGCGGAAAGATTTTGAAGAAACCATTAAAAAGATGAGTATTAGTCAAGGTAAAGTTCTGATAAAACTAATCGATCGGGAAACCGGAGAAACGTCGTATGAACTAATTAAAAAACTGAAAGGATCCTTCAATGCTTTTTTTGCGCAAAGCATTGCAAAGTTTTTTGGCCACGATTTAAAATCAGAATACGATCCGGAAGGTGATGATAAGACGATAGAAAATATCGTCCGACAAATTGAAAGAGG
>JAYSPU010000099.1:0-5748 GCA_043721935.1 Bacteroidota bacterium
GAGTCTGCTTTAAATATTTCGGAAGTTAAACCGGAATATGATGAAGACGCAGCATTAGTAGATGGCCGTGAAATTTTGCAAGCAAACTTTGATGCACTATTCAGCAAAGATCCGCGTCTTGTCGCTTTTGGTGAAGATGTCGGACGTATAGGTGATGTAAACCAGGGTTTTGCAGGACTTCAGGCAAAATTTGGCGAAATCAGAATCACCGATTGCGGAATTCGCGAAGCAACTATTATTGGACAAGGAATAGGTTTAGCCTTGCGCGGACTTAGACCAATTGCGGAAATACAATATGTAGATTATTTACTCTACGCTTTACATGTTCTTTCCGATGATCTTGCCTCGTTGCATTATAGAACAAAAGGTGGACAAAAAGCGCCGGTAATAATTCGAACAAGAGGTCATCGATTGGAAGGTATTTGGCATAGTGGATCACCGATGGGTATGATAATAAATGCACTGAGAGGAATCCATGTTTTAGTGCCACGTAATATGGTGCAAGCTGCGGGTTTTTATAACACCTTATTAGCATCAGATGAACCGGCTATAATTGTTGAATGCCTGAATGGTTATCGTCTAAAAGAACGATTACCATCCAATTTAAGTGAATTTAAAGTTCCCCTTGGCGTACCTGAGATACTTTCAGAAGGCTCAGATATTACTATAGTAACCTACGGTTCTTGTGTAAGAGTTGCATTAGAAGCTATCCATTTTGTGGCTGAAATGAATATTTCAGTTGAACTAATAGATATACAAACTCTTTTACCTTTTGACCGTTTCGAAGTCATTAGAAAATCACTTAAGAAAACAAATAAATTGTTAATTATGGACGAAGATGTACCCGGTGGAGCAAGTTCTTTTATTCTACAACAAATACTGGAAGTCCAAAATGGATATGAATTTTTGGATGCTAAACCTGTGACCTTGACCGCGAAAGAACATCGTACGGCGTATGGATCAGATGGCGATTATTATTCAAAACCGTCTGCTGAAGATGTTGCTAACTCTGTTTATAATATTATGAACGAGCATAATCCAATAAAGTATCCATTATATCTTTGAGTTTTTATTTAAAAACTTATTTAATTCATTGAATAGTCCTTATGACAACTAAAATTACGGAGAAGGAATCTCCCTATTCAACCCTAGATGAGCTCAGTGTTTATGATCTCTTATTCGCGGTGAACAATGAAGATAAAACAGTTCCGCTTGCAATAGAAAAAGTATTACATCGGATTGAAACTGTAGTAATACTCATTACTGAAAAACTTAGACGTGGTGGCCGCTTATTTTATATTGGCGCAGGCACAAGTGGTCGTCTTGGAATTGTAGATGCTTCTGAATTACCTCCAACTTATGGACTTGAACCGGGAATTGTTATTGCAATAATTGCAGGCGGTGATGGTGCCATCAGACAAGCAGTTGAATTTGCAGAAGACGATGAAGCACAAGGTTGGAATGACCTTGAAAAATATGATGTAAATGGAGCCGATGTTGTGCTTGGAATTGCTGCATCCGGTTCTACACCGTATGTAGTCGGCGCTTTAAAGCGATGTAAAGAAAATCAAATCCTTACTATTGGTTTGACATGTAATCCTTCAAGCGATTTGGCAAAGAACGCTCACTATCCGATTGAAGTAATCGTCGGTCCCGAGGTCGTAACCGGAAGCACAAGAATGAAAGCCGGCACTGCACAAAAACTAGTACTGAACATGATCTCAACTGCTGTCATGATTCAATTGGGCCGAGTGAAAGGAAATAAAATGGTAGACATGCAATTAACCAATGACAAACTTGTTGTCCGTGGCACAAAAATGTTAATGGAAGAATTAAACATTTCCCTTGATGAAGCATCACGACTTTTAAAAGAACACGGGAATGTCAGGAAAGTGCTTGAAAACTACAAACCTAAATAACCGGACTTTTCTTTACCTCCGGGAAGAACTAATGAAAAGTTATTCGCATGCAACATATCGAACCCTACTTTAACTGGCAGGAACTTTATGTTGCGGCAGAAGATAACTGTTCACCTTTTCACGGCGCCACCTACAGTGAATTTGAATATTCCAATACTGTTTATAATTTTTATATCCATCCACAATGGGATTCATTTGGCTCTACAACGCTATACCTGAAAATACTTTTTGCTGATTATGAACGTAGATTCTGTGTGATAGAGTTTATTGGCGAATGGAACGATGCCTTGTACAATGACATAATGTTTCTTAAAAGAGAAGTCATTGAACCGATGATTAAAAAGGGCATTGATAAATTTATTTTAATTGGTGAGAATGTTTTGAATTATCATGGCTCAGACGACTGCTACTACGAAGAATGGTTTCAGGAAGTAGAAGACGGCTGGATTGCGACCATCAACTTTTTACCCCACGTGCTTAAAGAAATGCACCGTTTCAATCTAGACTTTTACCTCATTTCCGGAGGTGAACTCGATGACTTCAACTGGCGCCTATTCAATCCGCCGGAACTTCTTAACCGCGTTGAAAGTGTGATAACACATCGATTAGCTTGAGCAGTTGTCAGTTGGACAGTTGAGCAGTTGTCAGTTGGACAGTTGGGCAGTTGTCAGTTGTCAGTTGTCAGTTGTCAGTTGGGCAGTTGGGCAGTTGTCAGTTGTCAGTTGGGCAGTTTGATATTACTGGAAATTGAAAAAGTAAAATGTATTCAGCTTTCAGTTGATTTGTGGTAATCTTAGCACTATCACAACTAACTAACTAACTAACTAACTAACTAACTAACTAACTAACTAACTGACTAACTGACTAACTGACCAACTGCCAACTAAGTATTGACTTTTTCCTCTCATTACCGTAGTTTAGTAAAATGCTTAAGATGCTTGTTGTCGGATTCGTATTGTTCTTCCTGTCGGATGCCATAGCGCAAAGGTCAGATTCATTAGAGGAGAACGGGCGTGCATCTTTTTACCATGACAACCTGCAAGGACTTGAAACCAGCAATGGTGAAATCTATAACATGGATGACTTCACAGCAGCTCATCGCACTTTTCCATTTAACACACTTTTACTGGTCACTAATAAATCCAATCAAAAATCGGTCGTCGTACGTATAAACGATCGCGGACCATTTGTAAAAAGCAGAATCATTGATCTAAGCCGTTCATCTGCAAAGAAGATTGGAATGATTCCATTTGGTGTAGTGCCTGTTCAAATTGAGATATTGAATTTTTTCGATCGCTTTCCTTTATCCGATTCACTCTTAAACCAAAACGAAGTGGTGGATTGTTTTTCAAAAAGCATCAACCTTCAAAAAGTAACACTTTTTATCTGGAAAACAGATTTCTGGAAGCACGCTTTTTATATGGCCAGTAGTATGGCGCTTGAATACAAAAACGATTACGTTTGTGTTTATGTCTCCGGTCCACTAACGAATCGCACGTATCAGGTTCTTATCACCAACATCGATTCAAAGGGAAAGGCATTGAACCTTATTCGCACTTTTCGTAAAAGTGGTTTTTCTAATGCTGCTTTATTTCACAACCCTGTCGTTGACTTTCGCCAATAATAAAAATTATTTTTTACGAAACTGCTGCACCAACATTCCGGCAACGGTCTGATCTATTATCAAAGTGAAATCTTCAATCCTTACTTCTTTTAACGGAATAAACCTAAACGATTGCAACCCTTCTTCTTTACCTAAAAAATCAAATGAAATTTCACTCGTTTTAAATTCAATTTTACTTTTAGGTTTCATTAAATAATAAACACCAATCACCTGGTAACGATCATCAAAAAAAGATGGAACATAATAATCGACAGTATAGAAATGCGATAAGACATCAAATTCCTGACCTGTTTCCTCGACCATTTCTCTTTTCAAACAGTCTATCAATCCTTCGCCAAACTCCAATCCACCACCGGGAAACTTGGTGATGTACTGATTCTTCACATATTCATCGCTGACCAGCAATCCTTTTTCAGGATCAATACACAAACCATACACTCTGATAATAAAAGGTAATCCGGACATGGATAAGATTTGAAGTAAAGATATATCTTTCCTCCATCAAAACGATGTCTACCACTACTCCACTCATTTTAATTGCCGGTGCAGGTCCTGCGGGAATTGCTGCATCGCTTTATTTATCGAAACAAAATATTCATCATGTTATCATTGACAAGGCTTCTTTTCCAAGAGATAAAATATGCGGTGATGCATTAAGCGGCAAAGTAGTTCACGTTTTAAATAAACTGGATCCGTCACTCATACCACAACTGGCGAAAGATGAAATCACATTCACAGGTAGTTATGGTGTTAGCTTTTTTTCTTCGAATGGAAAAAGATTAGATGTGCCTTTTTCTTCTGATCCTGAACATTTAAAACATGCTCCCGGATTTCTTTCCAAACGATTCGACTTTGACCACTTTCTTTTTCGACAACTCAATCCGAAATTTGCTCATGTGCAACAGGTCACTGAGTTAGTTGATATTCGCAGGGTTGAAGATGGGTTGATTGTGAAAATGAGAAATAATCAAGAAGAAAAAGAGCAATCCTTTAAACTCATCATCGGTGCTGAAGGCGATCGTTCTATTGTCCGCAAAAAACTGAGTGACATTAAAAAAGAAGACGACCATTACTCTGCAGGTATTCGTGCTTATTACAAAAATGTAAAGGAAACGCATGAACAACATTTTATTGAATTGCATTTTCTTCCCGAATTACTTCCAGGTTACCTTTGGATTTTCCCAATGAAAAACGGAAGTGCCAATGTAGGAGTCGGAATTTTATCTTCAGTCGTAGCTAAAAAAAAAATAAACCTTCGGGAAGAATTAAAACGGATACTTTCCAATCACCCAATATTAAAAGAACGTTTTAAAGACGCCATACTTGAGTCAGACAGCAAAGGTTGGGGACTGCCATTAGGTTCTAAAGTCAGATCGCTTTCAGGCGATAATTTCATACTTACAGGTGACGCTGCAGCCTTGATTGATCCATTCACGGGTGAAGGAATCGGCAATGCACTTGCAAGTGGATTACTAGCCGGACAAATGGCTGAAGAAGCCTTGATTGAAAATCGATATGATGCACCGTTTTTAAGAAAATACGACCAGGGAGTATATCGTCAACTGGGTCCGGAACTCAAGTTAAGTCACACGCTGCAAAAACTCACAAGTCGACCCTGGCTATTTAATTTCATCGTCAATAAAGCCTTGAAAAGCAAAACCCTGAGTGAAACGATAACATGTATGTTTGAAGATGTTGACCTTAGAAAGCGACTGAGTTCTCCGCGTTTCTACCTTAAACTTTTGTTGAATAAATAACAGCCGGTATTCATTAAGGCTCTATGCGCCAAATGATTTTCCTTACATTTGACGTAATGAAAAACGCCTCTCTACTACTCAACACCATTCTGGTAATTGCTGTTGCCTATTTGTATTATTTACATTTTAAAGGAAGCCCCGAAAACATCTCGGCTGATACTTCTTCATCAGAATTACTTGCTCCTCTTCCTGTATCGTCAGGTGGAATTGTTTATCTGAACTCCGACTCACTATTGGAACAATTTGATTTTTTCAAATTGAAACGAAAAGAATTAGAATCCATGCAAGAAAAGGTGAAAAATGATTTAAAAGTTCAGGGTGAACGACTGCAAAAAGAAATTGAGGAATACCAACAGCAAGCAGTTGGCATGACCGATCAACAACGTCAGCAAAAAGAAGAACAATTGAGTTTTAAACAACAACAATATCTTCAGAAACGAGACGATGC
>JAYSPU010000100.1:0-13215 GCA_043721935.1 Bacteroidota bacterium
GCAGTAAAAATATTTTTCAATTCGTTCAAAACCAAATTAAAAAAAGGAATGTCAATTACGCAGTTACATTCTAATCCAAGCCAATATGCTTTATGGCGCGATCGCTATGAAGAAGTGATTCATTCAGGAAAATCAATTACTGCAGATGACTCCTATTCTGTAAATGGTGAACAGAAATTTTGTCATTCAACTTTATATCCAATAGTTTTAAACAATCAGGTTAGTGGTGTTTCTGTAATTAGTAAAGATGTAACCGGTGAGAAATTCACTGACCAACAACTTAGATTAAGTAAAGAGTCGTTCCAAAAACTTTCTGATTGTGCACCGGTAGGAATTTTCAAAACCGACCCTATAGGAAATTGCACCTACGTCAATGAAAGATGCTCTCAGATAGTTGGAATTCCAAGCAATGAACTAATTGGAAGCAGTTGGTCAAAAGCAATTCATCCCGAAGACTTAGAAAAGGTTTTTGAAATATGGAATGTAACAGTTGAATTAGGTGTTGAATTCAATATGGAATATCGGATATTGGCAAATGAAAAAACCGTTCATGTTTCAGGTCGTGCAGTTTCCATCAAAGATGCATTCAATAAAATTACCGGATTTATTGGCACTGTGACGGATATTACAGCCGTGAAAAATGCACAGGATGAAATAAAAGAAAAACAAATTATCCTGGATGCAATTGAAAACACTTCCAGATTTTCTTTTTGGACTATTGAGAATGCATCTCCTTATAATTCCTACTATTCCGATTCATCTTACCAAATTTTTGAGTCTTCTAAAAATCAGCCATTGTCGATAAAGTTAATATCAGAAAAAGTACATCCTGATGATAAGTTCCGTTTTTCCGAACGAATAAAAGAACTTACGACTCAGGGAAAACCTATGAAAATCGAATATAGAATTTGTCTTTCAAATGGAAAGATCAAACATTTAATGACGAATGCCTTTCCTGTTAAAGATGAAAAAGGAATTATTACGAAATTTATTGGCGCTACAATGGATTATACGCTTGAAAGAATAGATAAAGAAAAATTGAAGGATGCAGAATTACTTTTACTTGAAACGTATGAGATGACATCTACCGGTTCTTTTGAAGTTGTTCTTGAAAGTAACACAATGATATGGTCAAAAGAACTTAAAAAAATAATTGGAATTCATTCCGATGATTCTCCTCTAAGAATGGACGAATTCAAACAATCCATTCATCCGGATGACCTGGGGAAATTCACGAAATTTGTAAACAAACAATTAGAAAAAGGGAAATCCGATCTCATAGAGATTCGCCTTCAGGTAAATGGAACTACCGAATACTTTGTCATTTCATGCCACGGTGTTTTCGACACAAACAATAAAATGATCAAACTAGTTGGCTTGATGATGAATGTCAGCCAGAAGATAAACGATTTGCAAAAAATTGAACGTACAGAACAGATGATGAAAGTCGTATTTGATCACTCGCCTGATTGTTTATTTATTGAAGACTTAAATGGATTAATACTGGATGTAAACCAAAAAGCGTGTGAATTTCAAAAAATGAGCAAGCATAATCTAGTTGGAAAAAACATTTTTGACATCGCCCCGGAAAAATATCACGATGAATTTAAAACTAACTTTCAAAACTTGTGCAAAGGAAAAGTAAGCGAAATTAAAGGTTACACATGGAATGCAGAGGGAAAAGAAATCCCCGTTGAAATAAAAGCCAGCTTAATTCAATTCAATGCTATGGAAGCAATTCTGCTTTCAGTACGTGACATTAGCAAATGGGTTAAGCAAGAAAGTCCGCAAGGAATTAAAATTAACTCCGGACGGTAAGTGGAAACCAAACTTGCTAATTATTATTTGAGTCATATCGAATAAATACTCAATTAAAAATTCGCTTTTCACGACAAGGAGATTTTGATACAGGTAATTCAACTTTCTTTCATTTAAGAAAAATAGGCTGTCTCAAAAGCCTAAGATTGAACTGAAAAAAATCAGTTTCATTACGAAGCATATTTCGCCCAGAGGATAAATGTAACTTGATTGGATGATCAAATTATTTTCCCCTGATAAGAATCTAAATAAATAGAAGTTATTTCAAAAGTTTGAGATTGAACTGAATAATATCAGATTCTTTACTAAGCATATTTCGCCCCGGGGATGAATATAACTTGATTGGATGATCAAAATTTTTCTCCCGATTACGCAATTGCTATCTCTCAAACATCTAACAGATCTGCTGCTGTGAGGCTTTTGCCATGCAATTTATCCCCTGGTTTATCCCCGTTGCATGACTACCCAATTCAGGGCAATTCAATTAAATGTTCAAAGAACTCACTTTCAAATAAAATGTACAATCGCTTATTTGATAGTTAATTGTTGCTGGATTTTATTTTAACCGGAAGCATAATCGGTTAAAGATAACCTTTATGAATTGATCAGAATTTAAAGTCGATGTATTTCCCTTTCAGATAAACTGTTCAATCCTCGGGTACATTTTCTTACATGCTCATCCATTAATAATAATCAGGTTGCCATTTTAAAATGCTTTTAGAGAAAACTTCCAGCGTGTTAAAAAAAGAAAGAGGCTGTCAACATGTATTTATGTGACTGCCTCTTTTTCTTAAGAATATGCGACGATGATTAGAATCGCAAATGAATAGTTCTTGTATTACCGTTACGCGTAACAGTTGCTTCATCATCACAATTACCATTTCCAAAATCAATGGTCATAGCAGGTCGGTTTGATGGTGTATTTACAATTGTTCCGCTGGTTATCCATCTGCACGAATGATCACGAATTAAATCTGTAATGACAGAGGTAAAAGTTTCACCGGCTGAATTTGTTCCTGATGCTGTTCCATTGACTTTATAAATATCATTCGTCCAAAGTGAGTCGCCATAACCTGCTATCATTTCACGTGTCCGCTGGCTATCCCAAGATCTCCAGCTTCCATCAGGACGAGTAACTCGCATATTGGTTGCTTGAATAGACCACGTCATATTACCGGCAGTGTTCAGTCCGTTATTTGTTACACTTCGTGTTCCTTCCAGGTGACGGTTGTTTACGTAATAATTATCAAACGTAACAACCCATGAAGAACCCGGATCAAAATAACCCGTTCCTGTATAGGTAACGATAACTCTACCGCTTCTAACTTTTCCATCACGACCTGTACAACCCGTTCCGAAATCATACGTCACAGTATGTAATACAGAATCGCGCGTAACGGTTGCACATGAACGTAGCGAGTAAAAATCCATGTCAGGATTTGGACAACTTCCCGGAGTAAAACTTCCGGTACGTGTTGCCTGACTCGTCATATTATCAATTTCATTGGTAGCGGATTCATCTTGTCCGACTTTTTCAGCAGACAACTGTAGTTCGTCAGTTGTTGGGTTACTGTTACTGTCTTTTTTACAGCCATTCATGAAAAGAGAGCCTGCTGCTACAGCAGCGATCATACAAATGGATGCAGTTAAATTTCTTTTGATTTGCATAGTTGATAGGGTTTTAAAACAGCTTTCTGACCGGATTGAAAGCGGAAGGTTTAATTGGTGTAAAAATAACGTATTTTTTACTTCCTCATTTTAAATACCTTACTCATTATCCCTGCAAAAAAGTGAAAAAAACTCAATTATTTTTTCAACAACGTGCTAAAAACTAACTATTAATTCTATTTTTGCAGCCGCTTTAAACTAAAGCATGATTCCGTAGCTCAGCTGGTAGAGCAATACACTTTTAATGTATGGGCCCTGGGTTCGAATCCCAGCGGGATCACGAGTACAGTCCGAGTCTGATAGTCCGAGTCTGATGGTCCGAGTCTGATGGTCTCGATTACCTCAGACTCGGACTTTTTTTTTCAGACTCAAACTTCAAACCCAGACTGTCCCCCTCAGCTCCAAACTTTTTTTTCCAGACTCAAACTTCAAACCCAGACTGTCCCTTCAGCTCCGAACTTTTTTTTTCCAGACTCAAACTTTTTTCGGACTCAAACTAAATACAGTCCGAGTTTGGAGTACGAGTTTGATGTACGAGTCTGATGGCCTCGAATACTTGTCCAGACTCAGACTTTTTCCAAACTCAAACTAAATACAGTCCGAGTTTGGAGTACGAGTTTGGAGTACGAGTCTGATGGACTCGAACACTTGTCCAGACTCGAACTTTTTTTTCAAGCTCAGACTGTCCCCCATACTCAGACTTTTTCCAAACTCGGACTCTTCCAGACCCGGACATTTCCCCAAACTCGGACTGTCATTCGGACTGTCCCCAGACTCAGACTCTCTTCAAACTCGGACTGCTTTAAGGTCGCTTATCATTTTAAAAAGCATTTTAGAAATCTCCTCAGCTTTATAATAAAATTTTTTCAGTTGTTCATTACTGATTGTGTTTTCTACACATAGCAGATCAAGAAGTGAAACACATTCAAAGACGCTTCCTCTTGAAATCACATAGAAATGTCGTTGATCTGCTTTGCTGAAACGACTTGTTCCTTCAGCGATGTTAAGCATAATACTCATAGCTGCTCTTCTGAGTTGATCTCTTGAAACCCTATCCAATTTCTCATTAGAAAGCACGTCACTTCTTATTTCAAGATTGAATTCTCTGGCCTTTTGGTATACATTCAATTTTTCGAAGCCGAACATTTTTTAATGCAAGGTTGGAAGCATGGTTGATCTATACAACCAATATATTAAGAAAATTGAGTACGCCGACGGGCGGAATGTTAAGTGGAGATTTGTAAACAATCATTTATTAACGGAATCATTCGAGCGTCATTCCGGGCATAATCAATTTTCGTTTTTGATAACGGGCGGAATGACGCTTGAAGATGTACCAAATTTTTAAGGGTGTAGTTAATTTCCACTTAACATTGCCCAGCGTTTTTTTTCTTCCACTATTAATACTGTTTATTATCTTATTCATCAGCAGTGCAAACAGTGTATTATCCATGCATGTCATCAATTACCCGGATAGTCTCGGGTTAGCTTGTGATGTCTGTCAACATTGTATTCCACTGCCGGCCTATCATATTGCCGGAGTCCCTAATCATCCAAACTACTTTTTGGGTGCTGAGCCTGGAAGTGTATGCGACAGCCTGAGCACTGCAATTCCATTTACCGGATTACCATCAGCGAATGAATATGTATTATTTCCGAATCCTGCTCGGGATAAGATTTATATTCAAAGTGGCAGTCGAATGAATGTACATGATGTAACTCTCTATCTATAATACTCTTCATCAGCCGATTTTTGTACCGATGAATAGCATTAACAACGGAGAATACGTGGAGCTTAATACTTCCAACTTGACATCGGGAATTTATTTTGTTGAAATAACCTCGCCACAAGGTAGGACTGTGAAAAGGATGGTGGCCGGGATTTCCGTCTTTGATAACGGGCGGAATGACGCTTGACTATGTACCTAAATTCAAAAGTGGTTGATAATTTCCGCTTAACATTCCGCCAAACTGACTAGCGAGAATACGTAATACATAATAAGAGAAACCATTTTCAATTTACCATTCGCTAATCGCTGATCGCCGATCGCTGATCGCTCATCGCCGATCGCCGATCGCCAAAACCTAATTCATCTCCGGATCAACAGGAAAATCATTTAGTATGCCGTAGACATGACCCATGCGTTGTAAAATATTTCCCCAGATAACAGTTGGCTCTTCGATAAAAACAGAATGACTATCAGCAAAAGTTAACCACCAGTTTTCTTCCTTGATTTGTTGCTCTAGTTCTGTCGGACTCCATGCACAAAATCCGGCGAGGAATTTTATGTCTTCTACATCGGCTTCTCCTGATTCAATCATCAGTTTCAGTTCCGTATAATCACCTCCCCAATAAACACCTTCTGTAATTTTCTTTGCTCCGGTTAAGGTAGAGATGGAATGTATGTAATAGACAGAGTCCGTTTTAATTGTTCCTCCCCAATAAATGATAGCATCCACTTCCGGAAAATCGTCCAGTGCTTCATTTACTTTTAACTGAGTTGGTTTGTTGATGATAAACCCTATCGTCCCTTTCACATTGTTCTGACTAATGAGAACAACGGAACGCTTAAAAGCCGCTTCCGAAATAAACGGTTCAGCAATGAGCAAAGAACCCATCTTCGGCTTATCTAAACGTCGTGACTTTTTGCTCATTGGAAAGGAATTATTTCCTCTTACTGTGAAGAAAAAAAAATGTTCCATACCACTATTTGAGCACCTGATTTTCCACTCTATTCAGCCTTAATTCAGAATGCTTATCTTTTTGGTAATTAACTGATTATCTATTTTCAAGGAAAGTAAATAAAAACCATTCGAAATCAGCTGTGCCGATTCAAGTGACTCAGTATGTTCGCCTGAAGGTTGAAGGCCTTTTTCTTCTTCCCAAACAATTCTTCCTGTAAGATCTGTCATAATTAAGCTCACTTGAGCGTTCTGACGTAGCGAATAAGAAATAACAGAATATACACTTAGAGGTTGTGGATAAACAACCAGGTTATTGATAGGTGATTCAATCGAAGTCAAATCAGCGGTTCCTGACATTTGCAATGTGACCATCACAGGCAGGTGATCCGATGCATTCAACAGAGCATCTGCTACTGTTGGTGATACAGCAGTGTTCGGCTGATAATTAATCGCTTTATTATAATGATTGCCATCATTTCCAATATTCGTATACGAACCCGGCAAATAATACACTCCGCCATTTTGCATGATTCCATTTGACATGAGAATCATATCAAACCGATCGTCCATTCCACCCGTTGATCCGCCACCCGGACCTGCCACAACACGAGTCGATTGAGTATGATATCGGGCATATCTCCAATAATTCCAAACACCTGACATATTGGGAATTACATCCACAAAATTTCCATCGTCTCCAATGTTATCCAACAACAAATTCTGGTAAGCAGACTCTGTGTCCGCATAGACATTATAATCTCCACCAATCAGGAAATTTTTTCCCGGTGTAAAAGAATTGGTAACAGCCCGTAAGTTCATCACTTCTGCAGTACGATTACTTTCATATCCTGTTCCTGCTTTCAGATGACACATATACAGAATCAATGTATCGCCCGTAGCCTTGAACACCAGAGTAAATTGATTTATATCGCGAAGTGCAGTTGTTATTGGAACATTGCTGACAAAACGAAACAATGAATCGCGGTAGTACAAGGCATTGTCTGTATCGTACCCGTTCACAAAGGTTCCGAGTGCATAATGATTAGTTGAAAGTGAATTCAACACCTGATCGCGAAACCAATTCAATCCCACACTACCGTTATTCTCACAGGTCATGATAATATCAGGCATGGCATATCCTAACACCGAGCGGAATGCCGGACATCTTGTTGCAGTATCAGACGCAATTGCAGACGTGCTGGGCCAGTTCAGGATATTCCAGGTGAGAACTTTTACATTATATGTTTGAGCAGAGACAAGAATGGATGTAAAAAAAGCTACAGGCAGAATCAGTCGCTTCAATATCGGTTGGAAGATCATTTTGCAGCTATTTTTAATTTTTCAAATGTATTATTTCCGATTGCCTCTATAGCTTTTTGCAAAGCATTGTTCAAATCATTTATGTTTTGAAAATAGGCATCTGTATCCCAAAGATTACGCGCAATCAATGCTTTGATTTGTAAACGCATGAAATTTCCCGAACTTTTTATTCCGGATGAATCTCTTTTTATTCCTGCTTTTTCGCCGGTAGCAATTAATTGTTCAAACAATTTTTCATCTACGATGAAATTCTTTCTGAAGGTTTCAATATCAGGATATGTCTTCTTCAACATATCACGATTATTATCCGTGTAAGATAAAGTGAAGTCATTCATAACGTTTTTACGAAGAATATCAGTATAAAAAAGTGAATTAGAATTTGTGTCCAGTGGGACAAAAACATCAGGCATGATTCCTCCTCCACCTTTCACTACGCGTTTTGCATTGGTAAAATAATTAGTGCTATCAGCAAAGTGAATACTATCGGCATAAAAAAGTTCGCCGTGTTTAAAGCGATTGCTGATATCCAGATCGTAATCATCTTCATCACCTAATTGATATGGTTTTTGAATGTTCCGACCGGATGGTGTATAGTAATGTGCAACTGTTAACCTGATCATAGATCCATCGGGTAATTGAAATGGTTTTTGAACCAATCCTTTTCCAAATGAACGTCGACCGATGATCAGTCCACGATCCCAATCCTGAACAGCACCGGAAACAATTTCGCTTGCAGACGCTGAGGTTTCATCAATTAAAATCGCAAGTTTTCCTTTTTCCCAACCACCGCGAGATGAGCTGTTGTAATCTTCCGGCGGACTTGTACGACCACGTGTATAGACAATCTTTTTTCCATCAGATAAAAATTCATCTGCTAATTCAACTGCACGATTCAAATAGCCTCCTCCATTGTTTTGTAAATCCAAAACAAGACTCGTCATTCCTTTAGCTTTTAATTTCTCTAACGCTTTTTTAAATTCTTCAACAGTAGAATCGGCGAATCGGCTAATTTTAATATAACCGATTTGCGGAGTTACCATGTACGAAGCATCAACACTAAACAGAGGAATCTGATCACGAGTAATCAGATAATCGATCAGTCCGTCCATGCCTCTGCGGTAAATGCTCACATTTACTTTTGTGCCTTTATCACCACGCAATTTTTTCAATACATCGTTATTGGTGATTTTAATATTAGCCACGCTTTGTCCGTCAATTTTTACAATCCTGTCACCTGCTTTAATTCCTAATTTCTCAGATGGACCACCGGGAATGGTATTCGTCACCATGATGGTGTCTTCGTGAATGTTGAATTGAATACCGACGCCTTCAAATTTTCCAACCAACGGTTCATTCATCTCTCTTAACTCATCCAATGGAATATAAACGGAATGAGGATCAAGTGACTTAACCATAGCTCTTAACGCATCGTCTGTTAATTTGGTATCGTTAACCGTATCCACATAAGCGTACTTGATTAGTTGTAAAGCATAATCCAGTTTTCCATTATTGGAATCAGATTGTTGCGCAAAAAGTGGAATTGAAAATAAATTGAGAGCAAAAACAGCAGTGATGCCCAGACTTTTTAATCTTATATACATGATTGATTGATTACAATGTAAAGATACGCGGTGAGATGTTAACTAAACCCAATTTCTTTTGACTTATTTTCTTTTATTCAATTTTTCATGAAAGTATCATACTAACAATGAAATTACTCTTTCGGATGCTTTTGAAATCCAAATGGAACACGGAGTCGAATCGTTATATTCCGACCCATATCACGGATTCCTACCGGTTGCAAATTTTTGACTAAGGAAAGTGCGCTGTAGTAGCCTGTATTCAGGACATTGGTAGCAGCGATTGATAAATCAAAATATTGCTGACCCCATTTAAATTTTCCACCGAAATTGAAATCCAATAAAGTGTATGCACTCGTCGTGGTTTCAAAATCCGCTACATTCTTTTGATTGAAATAATTCCGCACCAATATTCCTATGTAAGGCTGATAAATATAATCCAACTTTGCCTTCGTAAATTTTAATCCGCCGACAAACTTATTTGACGGTATGTATGGCATATTTCCTCCAGACACAAATTCACCTTTCAACATTCCATACGAAGCAGTAATATCAATCCAACTAATCGCTTGAGGATGGATATCAATTGTAAGTTCTCCTCCGGAAATGGTAGCATCTTTTTGAGCATACTGATAAATACGTAAAGTATCTCCTTTGTAAATCGTATCCACTCCTGTATTAGCTATGAAGATATAATTGTTGATCCGGTTATAAAAAGCATTTGCAGAAACAGACAGATCCCTCAACTCCCAAATCAAACCAAGATCGCCCTGATAATTTTGTTCAATATCCAATGTAATGTTTCCTTTTTCATAGCGAAAAGCTCCCTCGTGTTTTCCATTACTTCCTACCTGAGCATAGTTAGGTGCAGTAAATCCGGATACAGCATTCAGCTTTAAAGTCAACTCATCAACAGGGTGAAATGCAACTCCAATAGAACCATTTACCAAAGAAAAATTACGGTCAATTTCAACATCAACTTTATTGGTATCTACCGTTTCTTGTCCTGAATAATTCTGCGTTTTGAGTGTGCGGTAATCAAATCTACCACCGGCTAGAAAATTCCACTTGCCACTATCGTAACGAATCAAACCATATCCTGCAACATCATTCACATCAGCATCTGGAACCAGAGTTTCAAGTCCGGAATTTCTGTTCGTTTGAAAATAGGACTGAGTACCCATTGTATAGCCGAATTTTTTCTCTGCATTACTTGAATATTTTAAATCGTATGAAATCGTATTTAACTTCAATGCAATTGCCTCTTCCTTTGCTTTTTTCACACCGTTATTCAACGGTTCAAATTCTTTTCTGTCGTTATGTTGAAATGCTACATTGAAATTCACCTTCGATTTTCCAAGTGTAAGAGTATTTTCAGAACTGATCACATGAGTTGCAACACCCTGATACGGTGCTTCCA
Source organism: Bacteroidota bacterium (assembly GCA_043721935.1). GTDB lineage: Bacteria > Bacteroidota > Bacteroidia > AKYH767-A > 2013-40CM-41-45 > JADKIH01. The sequence goes on from JAYSPU010000100.1 coordinate 10,492, forward strand.
GTTCGCGATCTCTTTGTTCATCAAGAACATCAATGCTGGTTCCGTCTTCAATTTCAATGATGCCGATTAATTGACGTTGATACGAATATGTGAGTTTTGACACACCCCATTTTTTTGAAATACCGGTCACCAACTTTGCATTTGTACTCATGTATTTACTGTTAAACGCAAAATCTTTCTCCTCTGTATTCTTCCGAACCTTATCACCATTTCCCTGAATGTAACTGGTGTGTGACTCTCCTCCCAGACGAAGGCCATAGAAAAAACCATTTTCAGAACTTCCTTTCACTCCTGCTTTCAGATTTAAACCTAATGTATTTGTAAAAGCAGCCAATTCCACATCTCCGTTAGTCGTACCTGAAACAGCAGGTTTTTCATCTACAAAAATCAATGCACCACCCATGGCATCTGATCCGTAAATTAAAGCAGCAGGTCCTTTCACCACTTCTACTTTCTCTACACCATTTTCATTGACACCAATATCATGGCGATCATCCCATGGTTGATTTTCAAGACGAGTACCATTCTGATAAAGTAAAATCCGATTGAAAGACAATCCGCGAATTACAGGTTTGCTGATGCCATTACCGAGTGAAATTTTATCAATTCCCGGCTGATAAGCAAGTGCCGACAAAGCATTCAAAGTTCCTGTTCGTTGTAATTCCGTCAATGAAATTGTATTGACTGTATATGGAATATGATCAGGCAACTTGGTGCTATTACTAGTAACAACAACTTCTTCTAACTCCATTGAAGTTGGTTCCAATTCTATATTCACAACAGTCGCACTGTCTTTCAGGTTTACAGTTTTCACCACAGAGCGATAACCAATTCGCGTGAATTGAACATTCACAACTCCGCTACCAATTCCACGTAGAATATAGGTTCCGCCTTCTTTTGACAAATCAAATTTATTGTAGTCGGGAATGTAAATAGCTACTCCTTCCAGTAAATGTGATGGATCTGATTTATCCGTTACGATTCCACTTAATGTATGTTGAGCACTTACTGCAATACAAACAAAACAGGTTAATAAAATGGTAAGAATAGATTTCATTCGTTGATTTTAATACGGCTGCAAATAAACGAAAAAGCCTGCTAATTATAACGAATTACGAGAGGTCCTTTGTCTGACTAATTGTGCTATCCTGCTAAATTTTAACCCTGATTTCTGCCTAAGCTCCGGCAGCTGATTTTCCTGCCAAATAGCCTGTTGTCCAGGCGGCCTGAAAATTAAATCCTCCTGTGACGGCATCAATATCAAGCACTTCTCCTGCAAAAAACAAATTCTTCACCAACTTGCTTTCCATTTTTTTAAAATTGATTTCTTTCAATGAAACACCTCCGGAGGTTACGAACTCCTCTTTGAACGTGGTTTTGCCTTTCACAGGGTATCGATCATAGAGTAAAAAATTGACAAGTTTATTGATATTCAAATTGGGTAAATCGCCCATTCGAATCTGTCCATCGGCTTCTGCTCTGTTTATTAAATACTCCCACAATCTCTTTGAAAGTTCGGGAGGACAAGAGTTGATTAGTAATTTTTGAGAGGCAGATTTCCTGAGCTCGGCAAAATGCGCTCGCAGTTCATCTTCTTTTTTATCTAACCATCCGACCTGAATTTCAAAATCGTAATTTACTTCAGCAAGATATCTTGCAGCAAGACTACTCAATTTAAGAACAGCCGGACCGCTTAATCCCCAATGTGTAATCAACATTGATCCTTCATTCATCCATCTCGTAGTGATAATACTCACTTTGACTTTCGCGACTGAACTTCCCATTAAGTCATTCAATGTTTTGAATGGAATATTGAACGTAAACAAAGAAGGAACCGGAGGGACAATTGTATGACCAAGTGTAGAAAGCCAATCAAAACCTTTGACAGTCGGACTACCACCTGTTGTGACGATGACTGCATCCATAACGGTTGAAGTGCCATCGCTGAATCCAATCTCAATTTTCTCATCATGAGCAGATTTAATATATAGAACTGCACGATTTAATTCAATGTGAATGTTGCTATCCTCCGCTTGTTGGAGGAAACATTGGATAATTGTTTCAGAAGAATCCGTCGCCGGAAACATGCGTCCGTCTGATTCAGTTTTCAATTTCACACCTCGTGCTTCAAACCAATTCACTGTATCGGTACAATTGAATGCATGAAATGGTCCTTTCAACTCTTTCTCACCGCGAGGATAATTTTTAACGAGGAGCGGTACATCAAAACACGAATGAGTCACATTGCATCTGCCTCCGCCACTAACCCGAACCTTAGCTAAAACCTTCGACGATTTTTCAAAAATAAAAACCTCAGCATCCGGATTAAATTCCTTTGCTGACATAGCTGCAAAAAATCCGGCAGCTCCGGCACCAATGATCGCTATTTTTGACAAGGTTAAAAATTATGAGGCGAAGATACACAGTAATTTAAATTTCAATTATCTCTCAATGTCTCCGGATAAAGACAATTCTGAAGGTAAACTGTATCTTTACCCCGTGAACATCCTAGGAGCAGATACACTGCAATTATTTGAATTCGAAAAAATCAGAGAAAAGGTTGCTGACTATTGCAGAAGCCGTTTATCACGTGAGAAGGCAAATGAAATGGTGCCAATCGCACATCGCGACACCCTTACACTCGTGCTCAAGCAGACAGATGAATTCAAGCAAAACCTTGATCGTCAAGGCTACTTCCCTGATACATACTTTGAAGATTTTGAA
>JAYSPU010000101.1:0-8791 GCA_043721935.1 Bacteroidota bacterium
GGCGTATTAAGTGACAATCAACCAATAGGAGGATTGATTCAAGGGCTGAAAGAAATAAAGGAAAATCATACCGAATGCTTTCAAAAAATCAGATTAAAATTAACCGGGAAGGTTTCACCTGCAATTCTTTCTGAACTTAGAACTGCTGTTCCGGATCTTCATTTAATTGTAAACGATTATGTTCCACATGAAGCGGCAATACAGGAAATGATAAATGCAGATTTGCTTTTAAATAGTCTTGCTGCTGTGGAAGATGGAAAATATTTGATTTCAGGTAAATTAATGGAATATCTTGCAACAGGAAATCCTATTCTGTGTTTTGGAGATAAAGATGGAGATGCAGCAAAACTCCTTTCCACAGCTAAGGACGCAGTTCTCTTTGACCGTAACGATGTTTCTTCGATCAGAAATTTTATACTAATTAGATACGAAGATTGGAAAAATGGAAAGCGTAACACTACCTTTAATCAATTAAAAGCATATACACGATTTCAAACTACTCAGGAGTTAGCTCAATTAATTAATAAATTGTAATCAGCTTATGGATATTATTTTCGATAAAATAAAAACAGTTTTAGTGTTAGGACCACATCCTGATGATATGGAATTTGGTTGTCTGGGGACAATATTGAAACTAAAGCAGAGAGGCATCGATGTTCATCTGGCTGTTTTTAGTATGTGTGAGAAATCAGTGCCGGAAGGTTTGCCAAAAGATGTTATTAAAAATGAAATGCTGGCTGTATGGAATGCTTTAGAGTTTCCTACCGGAAATTTACACTATTTCAATTATGAAGTCCGTGTATTTCCACGCGACCGACAGGAAATTTTGGAAGACATGGTTAAGTTAGGTAAAGAAATTAAACCTGACTTGGTTTTTCTGCCAAGCAGCACTGATGTTCATCAGGATCATCAAACGATTCATAACGAAGGTAAGCGTGCATTTAAATTTAATATGTTGTTAGGGTATGAAATGCCTTGGAACAATTTTAATTTTCATGCTGATCTCTTTGTCCGACTATCAGAAACTGAAGTAACAGAGAAGATCAAATTAATTAACATGTATAAATCACAAAAGCACAGGACCTATAGCTCTGATGATTTCCTCCGATCTATTTTAAAAATTCGGGGTACACAAATCAAGACAGATTATGCTGAAGCTTTTGAAGTGCTAAGATTAATACTATGAGAAAGCAACAACCTTTATCCGCTATGCTTGAGTATTTAGAATCAAATGGTGGAAGACTGATCGCCAATAATGCAGAGCCTCTTTTAAATATCAGAGGTGGAAAGAATGTTGAAGAAGCTACAGAGCAGGATCTTACTTTTATTTCAATGAAATTAAAAGAAAAATCAGTTTCAGTTTTAAAGTCAACAAAGAGCAGATTAATTCTTATCGATCAGGAATTGGTTGAGGACTTACAAGCCATTCGTAACGATGTAACAATACTTTCAGTTAACGATCCTAAGAAATTAATGGTATCGTGTCTGAAGCATTTTTTTACTAATCAAAAAATTGTTTCTATTCACCCAACTGCATTAATCCATGAACAAGTAAAGCCCGGACAAGATTTTAGTATCGGTGCCTATTCAATCGTAGAGGCGAATGTTTCCATAGGGAATAATTGTGTTATCGAAAGCCATGTACATATTAAAGAAAATACTGTCATCGGAAATAGTGTCTACATAAAGAGCGGTGTAGTTATAGGCGGGAAAGGATTTGGATTTGTAAAAGGAGAAGATAATGTCTGGATAGATTTCCCTCATTTCGGTGCTGTAATTATTGAAGACAATGTTGAAATAGGAAGTAATACTTGTATTGATCGTGGCGCTTTAGGAGATACCAGAATTGGAAAAGGAACCAAGATTGATAACTTAGTTCACATTGCTCATAATGTAAAAATTAATGATAACTGTTTAATCATAGCTGATGCTATGTTAGGTGGTAGTGTTACGATTGGAGAAAATACATGGGTAGCTCCTTCGGCTTCTATCCGGAATGGATTGACAATTGGAGCAAATAGTTTAATAGGAATGGGTGCTGTAGTGACCAAAAATGTAATGGAAAATTCTACTGTTGCAGGAAATCCGGCAAAACCATTTGATAAAAAATAAATTTTTGTATTGTGTGCGGAATAGCTGGTTTTATTGATCCTTCATTAAGTAAAGAGCAGTCTTCAATCTTGTTGGAGCGAATGCTTAATAAAATTGCACATCGTGGACCGGATGCCAGAGGCAAATTTTTTGAAAATGGATTAGCGCTTGGTCATAACCGTTTAAGTATTATTGATCTCAGCGATGATGGTATTCAACCCATGCATCATTTTGGAAACACCATTGTTTATAATGGTGAGATCTATAATTATATTGAATTGCGCGATGATTTAATTAAAAAAGGCTTTACGTTCAAAACGCAAAGCGATACCGAAGTTATTCTAGCCGCCTACAAAGAGTATGGCAGAGATTGTGTCAATTTATTTATGGGCATGTGGGCCTTTGCAATATGGGATGAGCAGGAGAAGTTGTTGTTTTGTTCGCGCGATCGTTTCGGAATTAAACCATTCAATTACATAGCGAATGGAAACCGTTTTTATTTTGCTTCTGAATATAAAGCATTAAAAGAAAGTCCTGTTTTTAATTCTGAACTTAATTTGCAACAAATGTACAGAGGGTTGCAATTAGGATGGATCTCTTATGAAGATGAAACATATTTCAATTGTATAAAATCTTTACCTGCTGCTTGTAATTTAATTTATAAGGATGGTAAAATTGAAATAGAAAAGTATTGGGATATTGATCCCGGTCAAAAATATAAAGGTACACTTGAAGAAGCATCGCTGAAGTTTCGTGAGTTGTTCACCGAAAGTATTCGCATGCACATGAGAGCTGATGTTGAAGTCGGCGGTTGCTTAAGCGGGGGAGTAGACAGCTCGACCATAGCTTCATGCGTAAGTCAATTATTTCCCGATACAAAATTCAAAACATTTACAATTTACTATAGCGGTAAAAATAGTGTTGATGAAAGACCATGGGTTGATGAAGTGAAAAAAAAGTATCCAGGTCTTGAAGGCTACACTTATTCACCCGATGAAAATGAAATTGAAGAGGCTTTCAGACAAACAATGTATCATGCCGATGTCCCCATTGCAGGCTCTTCACCGGTCTCTCAATATTTTGTAATGAAACTGGCAAAAGAACATAATTTAAAAGTGATCCTGGACGGGCAAGGAGCTGATGAGTATTTAGCCGGTTATATGCATTCCTTCTATCGGTTAATTGGCGGATTGTTTTCAAAAGCAAAAATAGGAACGCTGATTCATCAGTTTGGTTCACATGCGAAGTTCCAGGAGTTTTCAATTTCTAAAAAAGCATCTTCAGCTGGAATAGGAGTTTTATCAGGATTGTTATCGGAGAATCAGTTGTATCAATTTGAATATAAAAACTACTATCCATTTCTTCCGCTCGATAATAAACAAAATATAGAATTACGTAAAACAGAAGGATCACGTTTAAATAAATTTCTTTACCACTTAACGTTTAATACATCACTGCCTAGTTTGCTTCATTACGAGGACAGAAACTCCATGGCCTTTTCAATTGAATCAAGAGTTCCTTTTTTAGATCATCAATTGGTTGAATTTGTTTTTTCTTTACCGGATGAATATAAATTCCACGATGGGATAACTAAATTTATTTTACGAAACGCTATGTCTGACTTTTTGCCTAAAGCTATCGTGGAACGAAGGGATAAAAAAGGTTTTGTCACACCGGGTGAAATTAAATGGCTCAATGGTCCACTTAAGTTTTTAATTAATGATGATATACAGATTGATAGCTTAAGCAATAAAGTTATCAATAAGGAGATCACTAAGTTTAAAAAAGGGAATTATAAAGCTGCAAATTTGGTTTGGCGAATCGCTGCCTTAAACTATTGGTTAAAACATTAAATCTTACTATTCTATTTTTGAGTTAAATTCTAATTATTGTCTGATAGACGCCATTGATTTTTTTATTGGCTTCATCGGTCTAATTTTTTATATTTGAATCGGTTGAGTGCAATTATACACCCACTTTGAGAAAGGCAATCCTTTTATTTTTACTTTTTGTTTTGCATAGTTATTCCATTTTTGCCCAGTTGCAAAAATGGCTGATACATGAAACTAGTGGATTATTGCACTTGGTTGATTTTACTTCCGGTGTACCGGTGGTGACGACCCCTGTTCCAGGATATGGAGTTACCGGAGATGAAGATGTGAATTTAATGACGGATGTAAATAACAACATTCTCTTTAGCTATTATGCAAATAGTTCTGGAATCATAAACGTACTTGATCGAAATTTTCAAGTCATGCCTAATGGTAATAATTTGTTAGGTCATAATAGTGTTCTAAAATCAGGCATTGTAAAAATTCCATGTAGCACAGATGAGTATTACATTATCAATATGGCCATTCTGCCTACTCAGGATTTATATTACCATAAGGTTAGTATGACCTTGAATGGAGGTTTAGGTGATGTGACTCAAAAAAATATTCTCCTGGGTACTTATTACGATGAAGGAATTGTTATTAGTCATCAAATGAAAAATGGCTGTCGTTGGTTGTTGATTAATCAGTCAATTGGATTAAAGCATTATCTGGTCCGGTTTTTAATAACAGCTACCGGTATTGGTAGTCCTGTTATATTGGATTCAATTACATATGCGACTAACTCTCAACACGACCATGATTTACAAATTTCGCAAGATAATCGTAAACTGGTTATGGCGACATTGCGATTGAATCCGACTGAACCTGATGTTGTGGTTTATGATTTTGATTTGGAGAGTGGACAAATATTTAATCGCATTGATTATTCTGTAAGCAATCAAGCTGTGGTTGGTGTTGAGTTTTCGCCATCTGCACAATATGCATATTGGCGAACAAATATAACAACAGACAATTCTGAATTAGGTAGGATTGATTTATCAACAGGTGTAAGCACCCTTATTAATTCTAATTTTGGTCGTTATGGTACTGTTTTAGAAATGGCAGGCAATGGTAAAATGTATGCCACCCATAATTATAACATTGGTTATTTATCAGAGATTGCCAATCCGGATGCTTCAACAATTGCAGGAATCGGTTTTACATACAATGCTGTTCTCATAAGTCCGAATGGCTGTCGGGTAGGAATTCCAAGTTCTGTAGACGGTGAAGTACCGGGTTACACGACAGTTCCCAATCAAATTGATTTTTCTTTTTTACCGACTGCTTCGTGTAATGAATACATGTTTATGGATTCTACTTGTCTAGGCACATGGTGGGAATGGGATTTTGGAGATGGTTCGAAATCTAATCAAGAATATCCAACGCATGTGTATTCAGCAAGCGGAATGTATAGTGTAAGCCTGAGAGCAAAAGTGTGTTCAGATACCTTGTATATTTCAAAGGCGAATATTATTAACGTATCTCCTTTTTCTGCCTCTGTTAGTCCCATTGGAACTCAATATATTTGTCAGGGTGACTCTGTTGTTTTAGCTGCATCAGGTGGAGCTGCTTATGCATGGAGTACCGGTTCAACCAATCAATCCATTTCTGTAAATAGTGCCGGTACATATTCAGTTGTGATTACTTCCAATACCGGATGCACTGCAACAGGTAGTGTTGTGGTTGATGTCACCATTCCGACGGTGTCCATCATAGCTGACGGGCCAACCACAATATGTCTTGGTGATCAGGTTAATTTAACAGGATCGGGCGCTGATTTTTATTATTGGAGTACTGGTGTGAGTGCTACGTCTATTCCTGTCATGAATGATGGAATGTATTTATTGACGGGTCTTACCAATGGGTGTCTTGCCATGGATAGTATTCAGATCACAACTTATACTGTTTCAACAACAATTATAGCATCCGGCCCTTTGAGTTTTTGTGAAGGAGACGATGTCATTCTGACTACTTCAAATGCTTTATCTTATTTATGGAATACGGGTCAAACCGATTCAGCTATTCATGTAACTCAAACAGGTACGTATCAGGTTACGTCAAGAATTGGTAATTGTAATGCTTCAGCATTAGTATATGTAATAGCCTATCCAAAACCTAAGGCCGTTTTTTCAATCTCTAATATGCATTGTTCTTCGGATTTTACTTTTATTGACAGGACAACAAATAATGGCATTCCAATATCGACAACAAATTGGACGCTAAGCGATAATTCTACCTCTGCACAATCAGGTTTTTCACATACTTTTTCACAGCCCGGAACTTTTGATGTGCAATTAATTGTTTCTAATGCTTATTCGTGTCTCGATAGTATTGTGCAGCAAGTTCATGTTTTACCTCATCCTGTTGCACAGTTTTTAGCTCAACTTGACACTTGTAATTTTAGGATTCAATTAGTCAATCAATCACTATTTGCAGCTACTTACTTCTGGGACTTCGATGATCATCTTTTTGATTATACTTCAACGCCATCTCATCAATATATTTTACCGGGGACGTATTCTATTCGGTTGTTAGTGAATTCTGATTCGTTGTGTGTTGATACGACACGTTATAGTTTGACCATTCCACCTTTACCTGAACCTAATTTTAGTTACTCCTCCATCAGCTGTGATTCTGTTGTAATTTTTAAAAACCTATCATTAAATTATAATTTTCTCACATGGAAATTCAACATGGATAGTATATCACATGATGATAACCCGGTCTTTGTTTTTCCGGGAAGTGGTAAGTTTCCTGCTTCATTGACCGTTACTTCAGCCTATGGTTGTCCCGTAACAATTGATAAGGATATCTATATTGTCCGGTATGTCGAACCATACTTTACAATGCAGGAAGATTCCTGTACCGGTGTTGTTTCATTCGGAAATGTTCCCATAGGAGGCGGGAATTATTTCTGGAGTTTCGGTGACGGAGGGTCAAGTAATGTCCTTTCTCCTGTTCATTCTTTTCCATCGTCGCAAGAGTATCGAATTACACTTACGATAAATCAAGGGACTAATTGTGAAAGTTCAGTTTCAAAAACATTTTCAAATAAGGAACAGGATCCCGAACTACTATTTATTCCAAACACATTTACACCTAATGGAGATAATTTGAATGATGTATTTAAAATTAGTCTTGTTCATCCTTGCCATCAATATTCTATTGTAATTTATAATCGCTGGGGTCAAAAAATCTTAGAATCTGATGATGCCGTTTTGTTATTATGGGACGGTACTTTCGAAGGCCGAATGTGCCCAAATGATTTATATGTATATCTTTTAAAAGGAGGAGAGAAAGATCGAACCGGCATTATTTCAATTATGCGATAACTTCTACTAAAACAAAAAGCCGGAAACTCTTCCGGCTTTTTGCTTTAGCTGTCTTAATACCTAATACCTAATACTTGGTATTAAGTATTAGGTATTAAGTATCCTGAGCTGTTACTTCGTCGTCACCGTCTCCGCATAAAACTTCTTAGTCTTCAGATCGTAGTGATTTCCTTTTGCCATCACATGCACAATCAGATTTTCAATAGATAGTGGTGTGCCTTCTTTTAAATCTGCAATGTTATTGTGTTTGATATTATGTCCGTCGACAATGATTACGAGTCCACTGCCAATGGCTTCCATGTAACGTCCTTCTGTAATCATCACTCCTGTGTCTTCTCCTAAACCAATTCCAATGCAACTTGGATTTGCAGCAACTGCTTGTGCCAGTCGGCCGAATCTTCCTCGGGTGACAAAATGCGAATCGATGATTACGTCTTTTAGAAATGCGAGTCCGGTTGTAATTTTTACTTCACCCTTCAGCAATGCTTCAGAACTATTACCATGATAGATCATCGTATTAGACATTGCCATTGCTCCGGCACTGGTTCCTGCTATGATGAAATTATCTTCATCAAAATATCTTTCTGTCAGTGCTTCCAGAAATTCAGTTCCACCGAAAAACGAGGAAAGTCGTAGTTGATTTCCGCCACTGAACATAACTGCTTTACAGTTTTTAATTCGTTCGAGATTTTCCGGTTTCTGCGCATCTTCACGATTTCGAATATCCATCACATGAACATTCGTACAACCTAATTTGTGAAAAGCATCCAGGTAGTTGTGACCGATTTCTTCCGGAATGGAAGAAGCGCTCGTGATCACTTCTATTCTTGCATCGTGTCCGCCGGCTTCGTGAACGATCCGGCTGAGAATCTGCAATCCAAAGAAATTCAGATTGATTTTTTGTGTAAAGTGCGGTTCCGGTTCGGTTCCTTTGTCTTCATTCCCCCCAATCGATATTAATTTTCCTTTTGGAATCATATTCGTCTAGAATGATTAGGTCGCAAAGATAGAAATACAACACACATTTAACGGGCTTTCTGCGCCACTTTTGAACCACTGATCGTTCATTAAATTGATAGTTATATGAAAAAGTTCGTTTTTTTTGCTTTTTGATAAATTGTACTTACTTTGAACAACAAATAATCCCTTACTTTTTTCTTCAAACCCTATGAAAATATTAGATATCCGGGCCATGAAAGGTCCTAATTACTGGTCTATTCGCAGACATAGACTCATTGTTATGAAGTTGGACATTGAGGAGATGGAAGATCTTCCATCCAATAAAATTCCCGGATTCTCTGAGCGGATGGAGAAAATGTTTCCAACGATGTATTCGCATGAATGTTCAGAAGCACATCCGGGAGGATTTTTTAAACGTGTAAAAGATGGTACCTGGATGGGCCATGTTGTTGAACACATTGCATTGGAAATTCAAACGCTTGCCGGAATGGATTGTGGTTTCGGTCGCACAAGAAGTACCGGTGTGCATGGAGT
>JAYSPU010000102.1:0-5404 GCA_043721935.1 Bacteroidota bacterium
GATTTAAATCCGTTTTGAACTGCTTTTAATAAAGGAAAAGTCTCTTTCTTATACTTGCTGCTAAGTAGGGAAACGTAGTAGGAATCATAATGTAATGGTAGGGAGCGAACATGTTCCATTCCATTTCTTTGGAATAACTGCTTCATTACAACAGGCGAAAAGTGGTATAAGTGTCTGGGCACATCATAAGAAGCCCAAACTGTTCCATAATGTTTTGCGTCCCAGGAAGTGTAATTAGGTACTGCTATTATTGCATAACCATTCGGTTTTAGAATGGTTTTAATCTGCTTAATTCTTTCTTGTAACATATGAACATGTTCCAGAACATGCCACATAGTAATTAAATCTTTTGATGCAGGTGGAACTGATTCCAGGTCAAATTCCTGATAAATTTTTAATTGGTGGTTGTTTATTGCATAATCTCGGGCCTTTGAATTAGGCTCTACTCCTATTACATCAAATCCGGCGTCTTGAGTCTTTTTTAGGAACTCACCGGTTCCACTTCCAATATCGAGGACTTGTTTTCCTTCTAAATTTAGCGACTTTACTAGTTTTATTTTCCGATTTAGTGAAATTTGACGTACTAGTTGGTACACAAGGTTAACCAGGCCTTTGCGGCTGTTAGAGTGACTAATATAATCCGGACTATCGTAATAGTAACCGATTTCTGATGGAGTAGGTCTTGGATTTGTGAATTTAAACGTACAATTGGTACACTCATCGATTTTGAATTCTTTGTTCGATACAGTATAGTCAATACACGTCAAATAAGGCTTAAGATTGTTGTGTCCGCAAGCCGGACAGCTTTCTAGTTGCTCCATACGTTCCACGTGAAACATTAGCGGGTTAGGTAGACCATAAGGACTGAAATATCGGCCGGAGTGACACCGCTGATGCGGGAAGCCTGTCCCAGGGTTCTGGGCTTAATATTGGACAGTTTTTGTCTGGCTTCCATAGAAAGGGAATTAAGCGCAAGGTAATTGAAATCTTCTTTCATGAAAACATCTTCCATTTTACTGAATTTTTCTACAAGATCATTTTCTTTTTCAATATAACCCTCATATTTTAGGCTAATTTCAGCCTGTTCTATTGCATCCGGTTGAAGTGATTCATCAAGAGTTGAGATAAAGCTCTTTAAATAGGGCAATCTCTCAATTAAAAAGGAAAGACTTAGCTGAGGACGAAGAACCAAAGGGAATAACTTCACTTTTTGGCGAATTTCATCTGTTCCCGCTTCAATTAAGGAAGGATTTATCTCTTCCGGATCAACAGACTTCTTTCTAAGGAAATCAATCAATAGATCACGAGCTTCTACTTTTTGTTCTACTCGCTTTAATCTCTCGTCACTTGCCAATCCTAAAGCATTAGAAATAGGAGTTAATCGAATATCAGCATTGTCTTGTCTTAAAAGAGTCCTGAACTCAGCTCTAGATGTAAACATCCGATAAGGCTCTTCTGTACCCTTGGTAACTAAATCGTCGATTAAAACTCCAATATACGCTTCAGAACGTTTTAGAACCAAGGGATCTTTCTCTTTAATTTTAAGATAGGCATTCATACCAGCCATCAAACCCTGGCAAGCAGCTTCTTCATAACCTGTAGTTCCGTTGATCTGACCGGCAAAATAGAGATGCCCGATTAATTTCGTTTCTAATGTCAGATTCAACTGTTCAGGTGGGAAGTAATCATATTCAATTGCATAACCCGGACGAAACATTTTCGCATTTTCCAGTCCAGGAATTTGCTGAAGTGCTTTATATTGTATATCTTCAGGAAGAGAGGTAGAGAATCCGTTCAGATAGATTTCTACGGTATTCCATCCTTCAGGCTCTACGAATAATTGATGACGCTCTTTATCAGCGAATCGATTGATTTTATCTTCAATCGAAGGACAATAACGCGGACCAATCCCTTGGATTCGTCCTGCAAACATTGGCGACTTCTCAAAACCCTCTTTTAAAATCTCGTGTACGTTTTCATTTGTATACGTTATATAACAAGGGAGTTGTTTACCAATAGGCTGCGACTGCAGATAAGAGAAGCATCCAGGATTTTCATCACCGGGTTGAATTTCCATTTTAGAATAATCCAGTGAACGTCCGTCCAATCGCGGAGGCGTACCAGTCTTCATTCGACCGCTTCGAAATCCTAATGAAACAAGTTGTTCTGTAATTCCTGTAGCAGCTTTTTCGCCTGAGCGTCCACCGCCAAAGTTTTTTTCACCAATATGGATGATGCCATTTAAAAAGGTACCGTTTGTTAGTACAACGGCCTTGCATTTGAACTCTACTCCCATCCCGGTTTTTACACCAACCACTTTATTGTTACTGACAATCAACGAGTTAACCATATCTTGCCAGAAATCCACATTTGGTGTTTGCTCAAGCATTGATCGCCACTCATTTGCAAACATCATTCTGTCATTCTGTGTACGCGGACTCCACATTGCAGGCCCTTTTGAGCGATTTAGCATTCGAAATTGTATCATAGACCGATCAGAAACAATACCGGAATACCCTCCGATTGCGTCTATCTCCCTGACTATCTGACCCTTAGCAATCCCGCCCATAGCTGGGTTGCAAGACATTTGAGCAATGGTTTGCATGTTCATGGTAATCAATAATACTTTTGATCCCATGTTGGCAGCAGCAGCTGCTGCTTCACAGCCTGCGTGCCCTGCACCTACTACTATTATATCGTAATTTGCCTGCATTGAAAATTTAAAGTGACGCAAAGGTAAGTAATTGAAGATGTAAAGTATAATCTATCTGTTACCAAACGAATGTCTGTGTGAATGAAATAAAACAGGCGTTAGAAGACTAATGCGTAATCCTTTTTATACTTTTGCAACCGAATATTTCAATCATTGCAGAAGAATACTATTAATAGCGTATCAGCCGCTACTCTTCTAGTTACCCTGGGCATCATTTACGGTGATATCGGAACCTCTCCTTTATACGTAATGAAAGCAATTGTTGGTAAGCAGGCAATCAATTCAGAAGTCGTCCTTGGAGGAATTTCATGTATCATCTGGACGCTGACAATTCAAACTACTTTCAAATATGTTTTCTTAACACTACGTGCAGACAACAAAGGCGAAGGTGGAATTTTTTCTCTATACGCTCTCGTACGTCGAACAAAATTAAAATGGTTGATATGGCCCGCTATCATAGGTGGTTCAGCGCTGTTAGCCGATGGAATTATCACTCCGCCTATTTCTGTAGCATCTGCCGTTGAAGGCTTGCGAATTTATAATGAAAGCATTCCAACAGTACCTATTATTATTGCCATCATTACTGCGCTTTTTGTTATCCAGCAATTCGGGACAAAATTTGTCGGACAGTTTTTTGGTCCGCTCATGTTGATTTGGTTTAGCATGATTGCAATATTAGGAGTGATCAATTTGGTACACTTTCCGAGTGTATTGAGTGCCATCAATCCGTATCACGCCATTCATTTGATCACAAAATATCCGGGAGGATTTTGGATTCTCGGAGCTGTTTTTCTTTGTACAACAGGAGCAGAGGCGCTATATAGTGATCTTGGACATTGCGGCAGAAAAAACATTCGCATTACCTGGGTATTTGTAAAGACATCGCTTATCCTGAATTACCTCGGACAAGCTGCATGGTTAATGCAGCGTCAGGGAGATTTATTAAAAGATAAAAATCCATTCTTTGAAATGATGCCTGCATGGTTCCTTATCCCGGGAATTTTCATTGCAACTTCTGCTGCCATCGTTGCCAGTCAGGCATTGATCAGTGGATCTTTTACATTGATTAACGAAGCCATCCGATTAAACTTCTGGCCGAAAGTACGCGTTGTTTATCCGACCGATTTAAGAGGACAACTGTACGTTCCCTCTGTAAACTGGATGTTGTTACTCGGTTGTATTGGTATCACTTTATTTTTCCGCGAATCATCCGGAATGGAAGCAGCGTATGGCTTAGCAATCATCATCACGATGATTAGTACAACTCTACTCTTAGCCTACTACTTGTATCTACGCAGAGTATCATTT
Organism: Bacteroidota bacterium; assembly: GCA_043721935.1. Taxonomy (GTDB): domain Bacteria; phylum Bacteroidota; class Bacteroidia; order AKYH767-A; family 2013-40CM-41-45; genus JADKIH01. The sequence goes on from JAYSPU010000102.1 coordinate 4,022, forward strand.
ATTTTCATCTTCAGTGTACTTTGTTTATTCCTCACTGTAGAGCTTTCATTTCTCATAGCGAACCTTGACAAATTTCCTCACGGAGGTTGGTTAACTTTACTCATTGCTATCGGACTGGTAATGTTGATGTGGGGATGGTATGCTGCACGGAAAATCAGAAATCGTTTTGTTGAATTTGTAAAACTGAAAGACTATCTGAATCTCCTTCGTGATTTGAGTCACGATTTTTCAATTCCTAAAAATGCCACGCATCTCGTCTATCTGACCAGTGCGAATATGCGGGATGAAATTGAAGCGAAAGTCATTTATTCCATTCTTCAAAAACAACCTAAACGTGCTGACATGTATTGGTTTGTTCACGTCGATGTAATGGATGAACCGTACACGATGGATTATAAAGTGACAGAATTAATTCGTGGAAATATTATTCGTATCGACTTCCGTCTTGGTTTCCGTGTAGAGCCACGCATCAATTTAATGTTTAGAAAAGTAGTGGAAGACATGGTTCGGAATTTCGAAGTGGACATTACATCACGTTATGAATCATTGGGACGAAAAAACCTCATTGGAGATTTCCGTTTTGTTGTAATGGAAAAATTTCTTTCGTATGAAAACGAATTACCTTTTTATGAAAAAATAATTCTGGATCTTTATTTCTTCTTTAAGAAAATATCACTCTCTGAAGAACGCGCATTCGGTCTTGATACCAGCTCAGTCACCATTGAAAAGGTACCGTTGATTGTAAATCCGATCGGGGAAGTCAATTTGAAGCGTATTCGGTAATTTTTTCAAGGCAGACTTTGCAAAGATCAGTTCAGGAAGACGTATCTTTGAGCCAATAATTTTTATTCAATTTATACCTTAATTCATCATCCATCGTGAAAGCAAAAACGCCAAAAGAATCACTCGCTATATTAACGGAGTTTGTATTACCCAACGATACCAACACACTTGGAAATCTGATGGGAGGCCGCCTACTTCATTGGATGGACATTGCTGCAGCAATTGCATCACACCGTCATTGTAGCCGAGTTGTAGTAACGGCATCCGTGAACAATGTATCGTTTAGTCAGCCAATTCGTTTAGGAGAAATTGTTACACTGCATGCAAAAGTCTCACGTGCATTTACTTCTTCCATGGAAGTTTTTATTGATGTGTGGGTGGAGAATAATAGCACAGGAGAAAAGAAAAAATGTAACGAAGCTATTTATACATTCGTTGCTGTTGATCAAATTGGAAATCCTATTAATGTTCCACAATTGATTCCGGAAACGGATGAAGAAAAAACACGTTATGATCAGGCATTGAGAAGAAGACAACTTTCACTCATCCTTGCAGGGAAAATGAAACCATCGGAAGCATCAGAATTAAAGGCACTTTTTG
>JAYSPU010000103.1:0-9138 GCA_043721935.1 Bacteroidota bacterium
ATTTTTTGTGAATCATCAATTTTTTGAAATAGATATTTTGAATTGCAACACCCTTTTTTGCAATTTTTATTTTTAGAACACATAGGGCACTTACTTTCATTGCCTATTGAAAAATTTGTACCGGAAAGCTTCCCGCAACAAAACTGTTTTTCCAAAACAAACCCGCTTGTCCCTAGAAAGTAAATGCCTGTGAGTAGCATTACTATTGTTCGTCTTACAATTGGATCACTTTTCATTTTTCAAATTATTAACCAAATATATAAACATGTGCACTATCCGATATATGATTATCATCAGAATGGAAAATGATTATTGTCAAGTGCATACTTAAAATTATTTCCATTTCATTTCAAGGGTAAATTTCAGTACCTTAATGCTTGAAAATGTTATATAATTGTTTTAAAAAATTATATAATTCATTCATTGACCATTCCGGTCATACTTACATTAGTAAAATTTACTTTTTAGAGGTTTGTTATACAAGCATTTCATTTATTTAATATTAAACAAGTGTGCCCATATAAATTCCATCAATAAGCAAGTTATTTCAATTGAATGCTTACTATTATACCCGATTTGATTTTTTCGCTGAATTACGTTCAAAATGTTGTATTTGAATCTTAAATACTTATATTTTACAGTTATTTGTGAATTCCATCCCATAGTGAGCCACTTTCTCAGGAGCATATTGAGCCACCGATTCCGGTCCATATTAAGCCACATTTAGGTGATTTGGATTTGATGCAAAAAGTGTATCTCTTTTCAGGCTAAAACCTACAAAGTCTATTGTTGGAAAACCGATTTATCTGAATTGCTCTGCCAGCTTTGCCTAACACATTCTGTACTTCAGGAACTGACATAATTAATTTATCCTGTACCTGTAAAATTCTTTTTATTTCTGAATTTGAAACATCAGGTAGGGTTACTGGCATGAAAAGAATTGAACCTTCATCCAATGGTGGCATAAACTCTGAACCCATTCGAAACAACATAGCCGCACCAACTATTAGTGCAATTAAATTTATTGCAAGAACCGTTTTTCGCCAATGCAAACACCATTTCAATATAGGAGAATATATTTTCTCTAAAATCCGAGTTACCGGATTTGCGCTTTCAGGTTTTAATTTTCCTTTTAAAAAAATGAAATCAATACAGGTGCAAGTGTAATTGCAAGAAAAGCATCAATAATTAGGATGAAAGTTTTTGTCCACGCCAATGGATGAAACAATTTGCCTTCAATACCGGTGAGTAAAAAAACTGGAAGGAAAGAAGTGATTACAACGATGGTAGAATAAAACACACCGGGCCCTACCTGCTTGGAGGACTTCTCTATTATTCGTAATCGTTCTTTCCTATCCATTTTATGATTTGCAACAATCTTTTTTGAAAAAGTCCCGAAAGAATTTCCAAATTATTCTCAACCACATTTTTTATTGACAAGTAAGAAGCTGTTCTTTCATTTCTGAATTCATTATTGTTGTTTGAATATTTTAGCAACTGCTGTTTGATTTCCAAAAACTATTTTCAAGAAGTAATTTCCTACAGGTAAAACTGAAACGTCTACTTTCAAAAGACCATTATCTGCTGGAATTACTGAGTGAATAAATTCTTGGCCAATAATATTTGAAATATAAACAGTAGCATTTGTAACAATCGAATTTTCTAATGTGACTGTTATTTCATTCGATGAAATTGGATTTGGGTAAACAGAAATATTTCCGGTTACTTTTGGTTCTATAACCCAGGTTGAATTTGGTACCACAACAAACTGCCCCATCATACCGTCATCTTCATGCATGAGAATATGGCAATGGTACATATACGGCATGGACGCATCCGCAAAATCTTCAAATTTTGTTATGAAGCGAACGGTTTCTTGAGGAGCAACCATCACAACATCTTTATAACCACTTTCCTGAGGTTGAACTGTAATACCATCTCTGTCCAATACAAAAAACTGTACATCATGGATGTGAAATGGATGAGCAACCATTGTTTGATTTGTTAGCGACCAGATTTCAATGTTATTTAACGGAATGGTGTAATCTATTCTGTTCATATCAAATAATAGGTTATTAAAATAGAAAGGGCCATCCATGCTCATCATGTTTTGCGCAGAAATTGTAATGTTGCGAGTTATGTTTGATTGAGAAGAAAGCCAAGGAGTGACAGTTACTAAAGAAGTAGGTACCGTTAAGATAGGATTTAAAGTTTGTGCACCAATATTCAATTGAAGAATATTGAAGTCAATTCCGTTGATAGGACTATCCATAGTTGTACCCATACCGGGCATGGGTGTTCCGCCTTGAACACCCACAGGAAATTCAGAAGCATAACTCATTAGATAGATTGTTTGTCCTGACATTCCTGACAAATCAACAAGGATTTCTGCCCTTTCACCTGGTGAAAGTCGAATTCGTGTTACTGAGACCGGTGCGTTCAATAATCCGCCATCATTTCCAATAACATAAAATGATTTGTTGCCTGTAAATCCAAAATTGAAGTTACGTTCCTGAGATGCGTTAAGCAAGCGCATCCGCACAACTTGTGATGGAATACTTGTCATTGGATTTTCTGTACCATTGACTAACAAAATACTATCCTGCATTCCTCTCCATAAAACTTGATTTAAGGAATCGAATTGTTGAGATTGAACGACAATTGGAAAATCATCTACACCATATCTTCTTGGTAGATTCAAAGCTGCTTCAGCTGAATCACGCACAATTATTAGACCTGCTGCCCCACGCATTGCTTGCTCACCTGTTTTCATGTGAGTATGCGGATGATACCAAAACGTTGCGGCATGATTCATTACTGTAAATTGAGGACTCCATGTATAACCGGCCAAGATGAAGGTATGAGGACCGCCATCGTCCATTGCCGGAACATGCAATCCGTGCCAGTGAACTGTAGTTGTATCGGAAAGGTTGTCTGTAACATTCATTGTAACAACATCTCCTTTGTTTAAAATTAAAGTTGGACCTAAATAGGAATATTGATTGAATGCATTTGTGAAGGTCTTTGTTCCCGGTAGAAACTGAACACTGTCAGAGTGCATATTCAAATTGAATATTGTTCCTGAAAGTGTGTCAGGAAAAACGATTTGATTTTGCCCGCTGACCAAAATTGGTAACAAGCCTAGGATGAACGCAATTATTTTTCTCATTGGATGTTGAATTATGCCTAGGTAACAAACAAACCCGAAAGCTACCTAGGCTATGTAATTATTGTTTAATAAAATTATTCGTAATGACCTCTCCTGAAGAAATTACTTTTAAAATATAATTCCCCTTTGGAAGATCGGAAATGTCTAATTGTGTTTTTTCATTTACTGATTGAATTTCAATAGATCTTATTTCTTTCCCAGTGACATCTACAATTTTTATTGTAGCTTTTTTATTATTGAGTACTGAAAGATCAATGTTCAATTTGTCAGATGTAGGATTTGGAAAAATAACTAAGTCCATAGTTGAAGTATTGTGAGATACGTTGGCTACTATGCCTGTAAAATTCAAACCGTCGACATACAAGTAACTATTCGCTGCTGTAGGCGCACCATTTGCTTGACTTGCGGAAAGGATGATAATACATGAGTCAGGGTCATTTCCATTCAAGTAAGTAATTGGAATTGAAAAATTAGCCCAGCTCATTGCCATTCCTGAAAGTGGATAGTAAACAGATGCAATTGTATCACGCATCATCATTGTATTGTCCCATTTTGTAAGCGCGATTGCAATAAAACCTTGATCGGCGCCTGATGCCATGAATTGCCATTTGCCTGTTAATGCCGATGGTCGATCTGTAAAAGCAAATCCGGAAGTAGGTTGTAGTGTTGCCATATCAATTGAACCGCAAACTGCTAAACCAGGCATGATTCCCATGCCTGTTACGTTTTTTGATGTTAATTTCAAATAAGAAGCACCAACTTGGCCCGGGGTGCCTTTAACACAAGTGAAAGTACTCATTGATGCAGTCATGTCATTTAGCGTTGACCATGAATCAAGATTGTTATAACTGCCCATGCTTGTCCAGTTTTCGAAACTCGCATTTGGAATTGTTTGTGCATTTGAAACTACTATGCTCAAGGCACATACTAATAGAAGTGTGATTTTGTTTTTCATTTTTATTTTTTTTGGATGGTTATTTTAAGAGGAATTGACTCGCGACAATGCGCAAACACAAAATGCCGAACAACTTTAAATTGCCGGCTGAAATAATAAAAAACTAATAAATCAAATTCTGATTACGCTATTTAGAAGATAAACAGGTTCTTTGCTTTTAAAAGGAGGTGCATGGTATCTTGAAAAATTAAAAACAAAATTATGTCTAGGACTAAGAGAAATTAAGCAAGGTATAGTTGCAGTTAAATGTTTAACAAAACCGTTTGATGGAGAAGTTACTTCAGTTGAAGTTTTCTGACTATCTGTAAGTTTTAAGGAAACATGCACATCTTTGCAGCATCCTTTGGCCCTCTTTTTACTGCATGGACAATTCTTTTCATGAGCAGCATCGAATGATACAATCTTTAGTTTTTTGCCACACCAATGCACATCAATACTAAATCCTATAGAAGGGATCAAGTAAAAAACCATTATTAGTATAGGCAAGAATTTCCGCATAAAGCGAAGTTATGGCATTAAATTGGAGAAAGCAAATAAAACTTTGAGGTCATTTATTCGGGTAGCGCAGATTGGAAGTTGATGGATTCTATCTGAATTGAGAGTGTCTGGTTGTTTTCACTTGGCATTTAAGATTTGGAAAATTCAGATACACCCAAAGGATTCGATTTTGCATCTAAGCCGACACTTAAGAAGCCTGCTATTGTTAGCTAGCGTTCACATATTCTTTGCTTTCTTCGAAAGTTACCTGTTTTCAGGTGCAATAATAGATAACGCTTTATCATATGTCTTGGGGAAAACTTAGAGAAAATAAGTCATTTGAAAAAGGGTTTTTTTGATCAAAAAAACCGAAAAAGCACTTTACGTAAATTACGTAATTTTTTATTTTTACTTTTTATTCGGGTTAACTCATTTTTTTTTCATGTTAACACGGACAAATCGGGTGTGAACTTGTGTAAACATGAGAATTAAAGGTGCTTTCCGGACTTTGCGTGTTTACACCGAAAAAATAATTTCGGAATTTTCGGAAATTACTAGGGAAAATATGAGATAGTATGTATTTTACAAAGTATGGAAAAGATTGTTGGACGAACATTATACAATACAAATAGGGACACCAGAATTGTTGGCCACGGACTCAATTTTCTGTTTACTACCTCATTAGAAGATTACTACCAGTATTTGACTGAAGGGAAAATTATTCCATTAGAACATGATGGAATGGTAGATTGGCTAAGACTTAATTGGGGAAAATTTAGTGTAATAGATATTGAGCGCGTGAAAAGATATATAAAGCTTGACAACTAAATATTAAAAGCGTTTCCTATGACTGAAGAATACATCTACCCTACTGAGCAGAGTTTCGAACTGCATGAACAAATAACAGGGCTACTACTCAAGCAAGACTTAAAAGGAGCAGTTGAAATTATTGACAACTTAATTTCCGGAAAAACTGTTTTGACTAACACAATAGCGGATTTTGCAAAAATAGAATTTGCTGCTAGATATATTGACATAGCAGATGATATGACATTATACAACGATCTTATTCATGATTCGAATAAATTAATTAAAAAAGCATTTGGGATTTTTAATCAAATAAATAAAGACATCGAAATTGTTTTTGAATCTTTCATTTCAAAGAATCGAGCTAGGGCTTATATGATACAATTTGACAACGAATATAGATTGAAAATAATAAAAAATAATCAAAAGGAAAATGGTGTGCCTGAAGTTGAAACAATGTATGAAATCAAAGGAACTATAAGCAATGCAATTGAAAACTATTGGAGAGCTCTTCAGATAGAAATCGACGAAGAAGAGAAATATAATATCAGAAATAATCTTTCTAATGCTCTGTTGAGAACAGGTAGATATATTGAAGCGCTCACTTTGCTTGAACTTAACATAAAGTCTTTACCAGAAAGATGGCAATCAAATGGCTCATTCGCCGATGTACTTATCAAATTAATTAAAGAATCCTCTATTCCAACCACAGCATCACTGTTTTGCGTTATCGCGGAAAACTATTTCAAAGTTGCGGAAGCACAATTAAATGAACCAGAAAAGGTAAGAGTAAGGAGCGTCATAAATTGGTGCAAATTAGAGTTAGAGGAGTTTAACATGGTACTTACAAAGGATTTAATAATTGAAAATAGGACTGAAGAAATGCGTGATTTTGAAAAGAATACAGATTACAGAAAATTAGTATTAGAAAATAGCCTAAGCATAAATGAACATGCGGTATATTGTATGTGCCTGAATTCTGCGAAGGATACTTTAAAAATAGGAGCACCTCAGGGAAGCATGCATCTAGCAAAGGCTAAAGTTTTTCCCATTTTAGATGGATTAGTTAATCGTATTCTTTCTGAATTCGCTTATGCACGTTTATTATATCTTAATTACACAGCTGAAAAGAAAACGGATTATCCTGTTGATTTGGATTTTTCGACGCTTTCGGGAAATGAGGTTTTGGGTTATCAGATTGAACAGGTACGAGCAAGCTATAGAATTGCTTATAGTATTCTAGACAAAATTGCTAATGGAATACTAATACTATTTGGAATTGATAAAGATAGAAGGATGAGTTATTTTGAAGATGTATTTGATATTTATAAAGACAAGCTTGAAGAAATTAACAATATTCATTTGACGGCTCTTTATTCATTATCTTTAGATTTGAATAGAGGGAATGGAAGCTTAAAACATTTCAAAGATAAAAGGAATGAAATGGAACATGGATATCTGGCAGTGCACAATGAAAATGGGATTATCCCTGAAATTACATCCATTTCCGATGCTGAGCTAAAACAATTTACTTTTGAAGTGCTTCAATTAGCACGAGCAGCCATTTTTAGTTTTGTTTTCTTGATTAGAACCGAAACAATTTATCCGTTATAATTAAAACAAATATTTTATACGATTACATGAATTCGAAAGGAGAATTAATCATTAGAAAAATTTTGAGGCTTTTTAATAATAACAATTAAGACTACACCGATCATCACAAATCCAAAAATAAATTGCCAATTGATACTTTTATTAACTGAAGAATGAAATTGGCCTGCAAAGAAATTTTCTCCGGGCGTTAGTGCTTCAAATGGTCCTGTCATGTTTTACAATTTTTATTTTTGTTTCTGATATTGGAAGTAGGTAATACTGCAAATAGTAAAGGACAAATTTATTTTCTCCTTTAACTTTTTCTCTAAATAAGGAATAGTTAAAATCTATTCCATAATTGGCTAATTCCGTCATTTCAATTTCTCTGACTTTTTTTCTCTCATATAGCAGTTTTAATATAAGGTAAAATGTCCACTGCTTCATGCACCAACCTTTAAGCATATTGTACTTGGGTTTCTTACCGGCATTGTTGTAATCGTCTTTACAAGACTTAATTGATCCGTCCGATTCAATTTTGTTTTGACAAAACGTTCTCAATCCATGTGAATTCTTTGGAAGGATTTCATTGCAATATTTGCACTTTCTTATTTCAGTTGTTTCCATAGCTTCGAATTTAGAATTCTGCTTTAATCTCTTTAATCGTTTTAACAGCATTCTCCTCGATCCAAGCTTCTATCTTGTCTAAATCAAAGAGAAGTGTCTTACCTACTTTAAAATGGGGTATATGACGTTTGTGGGCCCAACCGTAAACTGTTGCTTTTGGCCAACCAAATAAAGAACACAATTTTTGAATGTCAACTTTACGAGTTGTAATAATTGATGCATAAGGGAGACTTTGTCTCATCTGTTCTTGAATAATAAATTCAAGTTGCTCGACAGTCAGGTCAATTATTCGGGATTGAGAAATATCTAACATCTGGTACAATGATAGCTGCCAAAATGAGACTGACTGGGGACTAAAACTTAGTCCCTTAAATAATTTTCGCTAAATATTTGAAATTAAATGGTATAGGCTTCTTACACGGCTGACTAGTTGTAGAAATTATTTTATGTGCCAATTTTTGAGTGATTTTTTTAGGTTCACCATTGTCTTCGTATTGAAAAAATTGACATGCCCAGTCCTGCAGATTTTTTTTAGTATTTGGAATGAGTTTTTCTTCATAAAATCTCAATAATAAATCAAGTAATCTACTTGCCTGATCTCTAAAAGTCACCCGTCCTTCAATCGGATCGCCATTTATTAATACTTTCAAAGCTGCATGGTCGCTTTGGTGAAAATATTCTGCTAAAGTTGTTAATAGCCTTTCACGATAGTGCGATGAAATATTGATCGTTCTGCTGTTAAAATGAATAGGATAATTTTTAATCACTTTTCTTTTTTCATTTATCCAACGCATTAAATTTTCTCTTCGCAGGTTTGTCTCATTCAAACTTCGCAGCTTTACCTTATCATATACCGTAAACTCAAGAAGTCCGACAAACTCTTTATTATCTTTAGCATAATAGTTATGTTTAAATGTGGCAAAATGATATTCTAAAAAATTATTGATTTTATATACATCCAGATAATTTAAATGAATTGATAAAAAAACATGGTAGCTATTGCTAGTTGAGTCAACGATTATAGGAATGTTTTTACCTGCCGTTTCAAAATAATTAATCTTTAGTTGTTCGCAAAACATTCCTCCCATGAGATCCAATTCTACGAGCGCATTTTCCAATTTATTGAGATCTACTGTTTCTGTATTATCAACTTTATACCTGACTAATTGAGCACGTATCTCGCTCAAGTTAAGATCATATTTATGGAACTGCATTTTGTAGGTGATTTTCTTTTTATGAAGGAAAGGAGAAAAAACGCAATTTGAAAATTAAAAATGTTGCAACTATGTTGCAACCGGCCTAAAAAGAAAAAGCCTCTACATCTCTGTAAAGGCTTGATTTTTAAGGTGTGGGAGCTACAGGGTTCGAACCTGTGACCCTCTGCTTGTAAGGCAGATGCTCTGAACCAGCTGAGCTAAGCTCCCATTTTTTGCAAAAAGACTGTTTTTCTTTTTGGGTCGGCAAATATAGACCATTTTTTACTCTCGCCAAATCTTAAATTGATATTTTTTAT